>JBBQIP010000021.1:0-19754 GCA_038325045.1 Sphingomonadales bacterium | reverse complement strand
GCTCGACCGCGCTGATCTGGTCGATCAGATCGGCAGTGACGCCGGCCGCCACGCTCGCGCGCCCTTCATTGACCCCGACGATCAGCGAAACGCCCGAACCGAGCCTGGCCTTGGCCTCATCGACCAATCCGCGCAGGCCCTTTGGATCAAATCCCTCAAGGACTTGCGGCAGAAATTTCACACCAGATATATCTTCTGGCCCTGCACCCTCGGCCTTCGCCGCACCACCGCTGAGCGCCAGAGCCTTCTTCGCTTCTGCCAGCTCGCGTTCGAGCTTGCGGCGCTCATCAACGAGCGCCGCAATGCGGGCGGGCACCTCGTCAGGCGATGATTTGAGCGCGACCGCAGCCTCGCGCAGCCGTTCGTCGCGGTGGACCAGCCACAGCCGCGCCGCTTCGCCGGTCAGCGCCTCGATCCGGCGCACTCCGCTCGCAACAGCACTCTCGCCGATTATCTTGAACAGCCCGATATCGCCCAGCGCGGTCACATGGGTGCCGCCGCACAGCTCGGTGGAGAAAATCGCCTCCTCATCGCCGCCCATGCTGAGCACGCGCACTTCCTCGCCGTATTTTTCGCCAAACAGTGCCAGCGCTCCGGCTTCGATAGCTGCATCAGGGGTCATCAGCCGGGTGGAAACCGCCCGGTTGCCGCGCACCTGGGCGTTCACATGCGCCTCCACCATGGCAATATCCTCGGTGCTCATCGCCTTCTGGTGGCTGAAATCGAAGCGCAACCGCTCAGGCGCGACCAGCGATCCCTTTTGTGTCACATGGCCGCCAAGCCGGTTCCGCAGCGCTGCGTGCAGAAGATGCGTGGCGCTGTGGTTGGCGCGCAACTGCGCCCGGCGCGCCGGATCAACAGCCAGCGCCACCGTATCGCCCACCGACAGCGTGCCGGCCTCTATGCGCCCTTGGTGCGCGTGCAGCTTGCCGAGCGGTTTCGATGTGTCCGCCACCGCGATCTGCAGGCCATCTTCGCCGGTTATGCGCCCGGCATCCCCCATCTGGCCGCCCGATTCGCCGTAAAAGGGCGTCTGGTTGGTGATGATCGTCACCTGTTCCCCGGCCCCCGCGCTGGTCACTGCCACGCCGTCCTTCACGATGCCGAGCACATTGCCCTGCGCGTTCAGGCTCGAATAGCCGATGAACTCGGTCGCGCCGCTTGCCTCCACCATTTCGAACCACAGCGTGTCCGAAGCTTTTTCGCCCGATCCGGCCCAAGCCGCGCGCGCGGCGCGCTTCTGTTCGGCCATCGCCACTTCAAAGCCGGCGCGGTCCACGCTCAGGCCCTGCGCGCGGAGCGCATCCTCGGTCAGATCATAGGGAAAGCCGTAGGTATCATAGAGTTTGAAGGCGATAGTGCCTGGCAGCGTGCCACCGGCGGGCAGGCCGGCAACCTCGGCATCGAGCAGCCCCAGCCCGCGGTCGAGCGTCTGCCGGAACCGGGTTTCCTCCAGCAGCAGTGTCTCCTCGATCAGTGGCTGGGCGCGCACCAGTTCGGGAAAAGCCGCGCCCATCTGGCCGACAAGCGCCGGCACCAGGCGGTGCAGCAGCGGCTCGGGCGCGCCCAGCAGGTGCGCGTGGCGCATCGCCCGGCGCATGATCCGGCGCAGCACATAGCCGCGGCCCTCGTTTGCCGGCAGCACGCCGTCTGCCACCAGAAAACCGGCCGAGCGCAGATGATCGGCAATCACCCGGTGCGAAGCGCGGCTGGCGGCATCATGCGCCGGGCGGGTGCGGTCTTCGCTGGAGGCGATCAGCGCCTTGAAGACATCGATATCGTAATTGTCGTGCACCCCCTGCAGCACGGCCGCAATCCGCTCCAGCCCCATGCCGGTATCGATGGAGGGGCGCGGCAGATCGAGCCGGGTTTCGGCATCCACCTGCTCATATTGCATGAACACCAGGTTCCAGATCTCGATGAAGCGGTCACCGTCCTCATCGGGGCTGCCGGGCGGGCCGCCGGCAATGCCGGGGCCATGATCGTAGAAAATCTCCGAGCACGGGCCGCAAGGGCCGGTATCGCCCATCGACCAGAAATTATCGGATGTGGCGATGCGAATAATCCGGCCGTCATCCAGCCCGGCAATGCGCTTCCAGAGCGACGCCGCCTCCTCATCGGTATGATAGACGGTGACCAGCAGCCGGTCGCGCTCCAGCCCCCATTCGCGGGTGAGCAGCTGCCAGGCATGCTCTATCGCCACATCCTTGAAATAGTCCCCGAACGAGAAATTGCCGAGCATTTCAAAGAAGGTATGGTGGCGGGCGGTATAGCCCACATTGTCCAGATCATTGTGCTTTCCACCGGCGCGCACGCACTTCTGCGAAGATGTGGCGGTGGTGTAGGGCCGGCTTTCCAGCCCGGTGAACACATTCTTGAACGGCACCATGCCGGCGTTCACGAACATGAGCGTGGGGTCGTTTTGCGGCACCAGCGGGGCCGATGGCACGATCCTGTGACCGGCATTGCCGAAATGCTTGAGAAAGCTGCGGCGGATTTCGTTGGATGAGATCATCGGCGAGATTTAGGCGAGGACCATCCCATGCTCAAGCGGCCATGCGGAGGGAGGCATTTTTAAGCAAGAGCAGACACCAGCCATACCGAGCCGGGAAGCGACAGCTCTTCGCCCTGCAACCGGCTTGCATAGGCAGCGCGGAGCGCTTCCGACGCCTTGCCGGCCAGCGCTGGCCCGGCTTCGCGCACGGCACGGGCCGCCGGCCCCACGCGCAGGCTGAAATCAACCGCATCATCGAGTGCGGATTTGCCGCGCCCTATGGTCATCGCAAAATCGAGCCGTTCAACGGCGGGCTCCTGCCACCCGGCGCCTTCCAGCAGCGCCAGCAGCCGCGCCGGATCGGCAAAGGCGAACGGGCCGGGTGCCAACGGGTCCGCCGGCGACGCTTCCGGCAGCATGGGCGCGAGCGCCATTTGTGCCGCCGTGGCCCAATCATTATCGGCCGGCGTGCGCCAGCAGGCGAAGTGCAGCCGCGCGCCGGGCTTTGCATGGCTGCGAAGATTGGCAAAAGCCGCTTCCGGCTGGTCGAAGAACATCACGCCGAAGCGCGAAACCAGCAGATCGCGGCTGGCATCGCCGGCAAGCATGGCCGCATCGGCTTCCAGAAACAGTGCCGGGCTGTCCAGTGCGTCTGCCCGCTCGTGTGCGATGGCGAGCAGTGGCTGCGAGATATCCACGCCCAGCACATCGCCATCCTCGCCAACTGCCTGCGCCAGGATGAGGCTGGTCTCGCCGCTGCCGCAGCCGATATCGAGCACCCGCTCGCCCGGCGCCGGCGCCGCCATGCCGATAAGCGCCTCGGTGACCGGAGACAGCGACCAGTCGAGCCGCTCGTGCATGGCAGCCCAGGTGCTGCCGGCATCCGCATTCCAATAGTCACGCATCGCTTCGTTGCTCATTTCGTCATCCTGCTTATGGCAGCCATTGGAAAAGCCGGGTCAGCCGGCGCATGAGCGGCGAGAACAGCGCTGCCTGCCCCGGTTGCTCGCAAGCCTTTTTCAGGGCCTCGATCCGGGTTGGATAAGCGATGGTCTGTGCGGCAAGGCTGGCCATGGAGAGTTTGCCGCTGACCAGAAGGCCGGCGAGCGCCAGCATCTCGCCGGCCTGTGTACCCACGATCGTTACCCCGAGCACAGACTTGCCTCGCGCCACGATCTTCACGAAGCCGCGCGTATCATCCTCGGTGATCGAACGGTCGGCATGGTCGAAATCATGCCGCCAGACCTGCACATCCTGATGCGCCGCGCGCGCCTCGGCCTCGGTAAGGCCAATTTGGGCGAGTTCGGGATCGGTGTAGATGGCGGCTGGCAGCGCTGCGTAGTCCTTGGCTTTTCGGAACGGAAACAGGGCGTTCTGGATGACCGTTCGCGCGTCCTGGTCGGCCGCATGGGTAAGCCTGGGGCCGGCCCGGCAATCACCAACCGCATAGATGCGGCGGTTGCTGGTGCGGAGATGCTTATCTGTGACGATACCCTTGGGGCTAGTCTCCACGCCGGCAAGCTCCAGTCCATAGCCATGGACTCGCGGCGATCGGCCGACCGCGACAAGAACATCGGTTCCCCGCACCATCCTGCCGTCTCCGATATGGAGAATAATATCGCCGGGCGTGCCCGATGCGGCATCCACGCGCGCATTTTCCAGCACGGCAACACCGTCCGTCTCGAACTGGCGCCGCAGAACATCCACCGCCTCCGGATCGCTGGACGGCAGCAGCCGGCCGTCGGTAACTATGGTGACCATGGAACCGAGCCGGGCAAAGCTCTGCGCCATTTCACACCCTATGGCGCCGCCGCCGATGATGAGCAGGTGCCCGGGCTGCTGGTCATGGCTGAACAGGCTTTCGTTGGTGAGCGGCGCGACATCTTCGAGCCCGGAAATCGGCGGCATCGCCGGCTCGCCGCCAGTGGCAATCACGAAGCGCCTGGCCTTCACGCTCGCGCCGTTCACCACAATTTGCCGCGGGCCGGTGAAGCGCGCCTCTCCGATCACCACCTCGACACCGAAATCCTCGAACCGCTCGGGCGAATCATGGGGCTCGATGGCAGCAATCGACCGATCGACGGCGGCGCGTGCCTGCGGCCAGCGGCTGCCGGTAAGGCCCGCCTGCGAGGCCACATGCAGAACCGCCTTTGAAGGCACACATCCGGTGTAGAGACATTCCCCGCCGAGCCGGCTCTGCTCGACAAGCAGCACCCGCGCTCCAAGCTGGGCGGCCCCTCCGGCAGTGACCAGCCCGCCAGCGCCGGCCCCGATCACAATCAGGTCATACCGAGAGCGAAGCGGCGTGGAACGGTCGGTCAAGGTACGCTCCGGCAGCACATGGGGAGGAATATCCCGTGCCGCCGGCTATGCACCGGCTCGCCGGTCATGGTCTACATCTCGTCGTCTGTGTCTTCCTCGGGGCTGCCGGTGAGCAGTGCCTCGGAAATGCCGCTCGCGTTGTCGCGGATGATCTTCTCGATCCGGTCTGCGGTCTCGGGATTTTCTTTCAGATATTTCTTGGCGTTCTCGCGGCCCTGGCCGATGCGCACCGAATCGTGGCTGAACCAGGCGCCCGATTTTTCCACAACGCCCGCCTTCACACCGAGATCGAGGATCTCGCCGAGCTTGGAGACACCCTGCCCGTACATGATGTCGAATTCGACCTGCTTGAACGGCGGCGCCACCTTGTTCTTGACGACCTTGACCTTGGTGGTGTTGCCAACCACCTCGTCACGGTCCTTGATCTGGCCGGTGCGGCGGATATCGAGCCTGACAGACGCATAGAATTTCAGCGCGTTGCCGCCGGTCGTTGTCTCGGGGTTGCCGTACATCACGCCGATTTTCATGCGCAGCTGGTTGATGAAGATGACCATGCAGCGCGACCGGCTTATCGAACCGGTGAGCTTGCGCAGCGACTGGCTCATCAACCGGGCCTGCAGGCCCACATGGCTGTCGCCCATCTCGCCTTCGATTTCGGCACGCGGCACCAGCGCCGCCACCGAATCGACAACCAGAACATCGATGGCATTGGAGCGAACCAGGGTATCGACGATCTCCAGCGCCTGTTCGCCGGTATCGGGCTGGGAGACGATAAGCTCGTCGATGTTCACGCCGAGCTTCTTTGCATAAACCGGGTCGAGCGCGTGCTCGGCATCGACAAAGGCAGCAGTGCCGCCAGCCTTTTGCGCCTCGGCAATCACGTGCAGCGCCAAGGTGGTCTTGCCCGAGCTTTCAGGGCCGTAGATCTCCACCACCCGGCCGCGGGGCAGGCCGCCGATGCCAAGCGCGATATCGAGCCCTAGCGAACCGGTGGAAATGGCTTCCACCTCCATCGCATCGCGCTGGCCGAGCTTCATTACCGAGCCCTTGCCGAAAGCGCGGTCGATCTGCGCCAATGCCGCTTCGAGCGCTTTGGCCCGGTCTGATCCACTCATGTTGCCATCCACCACTTTCAGACTTGCAGCCATCGCCCCGGGTCCTTTCGTAGACGACTCGAATGAGCCGTCAATGACCACGTTCGTACCGCAAATGTTCTTTGGGAACAAGAGTAGAACATTCGGCCATCAGGCAACCGCAGAAAGCGCCTCGTCCAGCGCCTCCACAAGCTCGGCAAGCGCAAATGGTTTGGCAATAAACCCGATCCCCGCTGTCTCCGCCGCCTTGTGCAGCGGCGGTTCGGCAAAGCCCGACATCAGCAGCACGGCCAGCCCCGGCTGGTTGGCCCGGGCTTGTGCCGCGAGCGTCACACCGTCGGTGCCGGGCATCATCACATCGGACAGCAGGATATCGAACCGATGGTCGGAAGCCAGCGCACTTATGGCCGAATCGGCATCCGCAACCGCTTCCACCAGCAGCCCGCGCTTCTCCAGGCCGCGCCGCAGCACCTCGCGCACGGTCGTTTCATCCTCCACCAGCAACAGCCGGCGGCCGGACAGTGCCTTTGGTGCCACCGCCTTGGCCGGCCGCGATGCGGCGCGTTTCACCCGGTCGAGCGCCGGCAGATAGATGCAAAACACCGTTCCGCCCTTTTGCCCTGGTGCTGCGAAAATGAAGCCAGCGCTTTGCTTTAAAAAGACATAGACGGTCGAAAGCCCAAGGACAGTGCCTTCGCCCAGCTTCTTGGTGGTAAAAAACGGCTCGAAGATCTTGCCGGCGATGGCCGAAGGGATGCCGGCGCCACCATCGCGCACCTCGATCACCAGATGGTCGATATTGGGCATGATCTGGTGCCCCAGCGCCGCGACCGCGCTCGCTGGAACAGCGGCGAGGCTGATCTCCAATAGCCCCTGTCCGTCCATTGCATCGCGCGCATTCACTGCCAGATTCACGATCACCTGTTCGATCTGTCCGGGGTCGGCCCGCACTGTCGGCAGCCCCGGCGGCGTGGACATCTCCAGCTGCACGCCCTTGCCTACCAGCTGTTGCAGAAGCGGTCGCAGCGCACTCAGCAGTTCCGACAGGTCGAGCAGCTGCGGCCGTTGCGGCTGGCGGCGGGCGAAGGCAAGCAGCTGCGCCACCAGCGCGGCTGCCCGTTTGCCGTTCCGCCGTATCTCGCTTGCTGATTCATGGTCGGGGTGATCAGCCGGGTTTCGTTCGATCAGCTGTTCAGAAAGCGCCAGAATAGCGGTCAGTATATTATTGAAATCATGTGCGATGCCGCCGGCAAGCTGGCCAACTGCCTGCATACGTGTGGCCGCCTGGACCTGCGCTTCCAGCCGCTGCCTCTCGCGGATGTCGCGCAGGGCCAGCAGCACCGATACGCCAATGCCGGGCGGCGATGGCGTGATCGATACGAGCTGCTTGTCCTCTATGCTGCCAATCAGCCGGACGGCCACCTCGGCACGGTTGCTGATGCCCTGCATGACGCTTCGAATCGCAGTGGAGAGCGCGGGCCGATCCTCCGGTTCCACCAGCAAGGTCGGATCGGTACCGCGACCGGCATCGGGCCCCAGCGTTGCTGTAAGGCCCTCATTGCCGCCGACAATCAGGCCCTGGCCATCCAGCAGAGCGACCGCCAGCGGAAGCCCGGCAAGCAGCTGCTCGACCCAGGATGCCGGTTGCACTTGCGCATAGGGCGCCGGCCAGCCGAGCGGTGCCATGCCCGGCAGCACCAGCGGATCAGCTGTAGCGCTGCTCGCCCCAGGGGTCGCCTTCATTGTGATAACCCCGCACTTCCCAGAAGCCCGGCGCATCGTCGCGCCTGATCTCGATCCGCTTCAGCCATTTGGCAGATTTCCACAGATAATAGCGCGGCACCACCACCCGCACCGGGCCACCATGCACGCGGGAGAGCGGCTCCCCGTCATGCGCATGGGCAAGCAGGCAATCCTCCCCGGCAAAAGCCTCCAGCGCAAGGTTGGTCGTATAGCCATCATAGCTGTGCAGAATGACATGCGATGCCCCCGGCAGCGGCTGCACCAGCGCCAGCAGATGCGCGGTCGAAACCCCCTGCCAGCGGTTGTCATAGCGTGACCATTGGGTGACACAGTGGATGTCGCTCACATCCTCCACCTGCGGCTGCGCGATAAACGCCGCCCAGTCCCATTCCAGCGGCGCTGCCACTGCACCATCCACGGTCAGCCGCCAATCCTCCCGGCTCACCGCTGGTTGCACGCCCAGATCGAGCACCGGCCAGTTGGTGACCAGCCGCTGCCCGGGCGGCAGCCGCTCGCTGCGTTCGGCATCGGGGGTGCCGGTCAACAGGCGCCCGGCCTTTGCCCAGGCCTGTTTGACCGTTACCAGCTTGTCCCTGAAGCCTTCTTCGCTCATCAGCCCCGGTCCCGCATCACGCGCGCGGCCTCCCGCTTCCAGTCGCGTTCCTTCAATGTCTCGCGTTTGTCGTGCAATTTCTTGCCTCGGCCAAGCGCCAGTTCAACCTTGGCGCGGCCAGACGGGTTGAAATAGATCGAAAGCGGCACGATCGACATGCCCTGCCGGGCCACGGCGCTGCCCATCCGCTCAATCTCGCGTTCGTGCAGCAGCAACCGCCTCGGGCGCTTGGGCTCGTGGTTGAAGCGGTTGCCATGGCTGAATTCGGGAATATTGGCGTTGACCAGCCACATCTGGCCGTCCTTCACCTCCGCATAGGCTTCCGCAATCGACCCTTCGCCGCCGCGCAGCGCCTTCACCTCGGTGCCGGCAAGCGCGATTCCGGCCTCCACCACATCTTCGATGAAATATTCAAACCGGGCGCGGCGATTTTCAGCGACCGTCTTGGTCTTGACCCCGACTACGCCTTTGGGGCGCGCCATCAGAGCAGCCCGGCATGGGCCAGCGCTGCATCGACCGCGGCGCGGGATACTGCCGAGGGCTCGGTGATCGGCAGCCGCACCTCGCCCGACATCTTGCCGAGCCGGGCGAGGGCATATTTGGTGGGGCCAGGGCTGGAATCGGTGAACAGCGCGGCATGCAGCGGCCACAGCCGGTCATTCAGCGCCAGTGCTGCTGCATAATCACCGGCCAGCGTCGCTTCCTGAAAGGCCGCGCACAGCGCCGGCGCCACATTGGCGGTAACCGAAATCGCGCCCACCCCGCCCATGGCATTAAACGCCAACGCCATGTCATCATTGCCGGAAAGCTGGATGAAACCCGCCCCGCAGGCCGCGCGCTGGGCAGATACGCGGGCGATGTTGCCGGTGGCATCCTTCACCCCCACGATCGTCGGCAGCTTTGCCAGTTCCGCCATCGTCTCGGTTGCGAGATCGGCGACCGACCGGCCGGGGATATTGTAGAGAATGATCGGCAGCGGCGTGGCTTCGGCAAGCCGGGTGAAATGGGCGAGCAGCCCGGCCTGGCTCGGCTTGTTGTAATAAGGCACCACCAGCAGCGCTGCATCGGCCCCGGCCCTATGGGCATGTTGCAGATGGGCCAGCGCAGTGGCGGTATCATTGGAGCCGCAACCGGCGATCACCGGCACCCGGCCGGCTGCCAGAGCTACCGTGCGGCTGATCAGGCCATGGTGTTCGGCATGGCTCAAAGTGGGCGATTCGCCGGTGGTGCCGACCGGAACCAGCGCATGGCTTCCGCTGGCGATCTGCCATTCCACAAAGGCTTCGAACGCCGGCATGTCGATCTCGCCACCCCGGAAGGGCGTTACCAGCGCCGGCATCGAGCCGCGCAGCCGGTGGAGATCAAGCGTCATGCCATCAATGCCTTCAAATGCCTTCCATCAGCGCCTAGAACAGCCAAGACGCCCGAACAGAGCCGGGTGATATGGAGAAGCGTTGCCCAATGTCCAGTATAGTCGCACATTTGGGGCGCGCCCTGCAGTTCCCACTGGCAGCCGGCACGGCCGCATTCGTGCTGGCGGCGGCGCCGGCGGCAGCCCAGCTGTCGCAGGCCAGCAAGGCCCTGTATCAGGCCCAGCTTGCGGGCAACGCTGCCGGCCGGTTCAGCAGCCTTGCAGCCAGTCCGCTGGTGAACACGGCGCAGGTACCCATTTTGGACACAGTGGTGCGGTGGGACCGGCTGCGCCGCGATGCCTATGCCGGCGGCTTTGCCGAATATGCGTCGTTTCTGGCCGAAAATCCGGGCTTTCCGGCCAGCATGGCGCTGCGCCGCCAGGCCGAAAAGAAGATCGATGCTGCAGTTTCACCCGGCGAACGGCTGGCCTATTTCCGCCGGTTCCCACCCGTTTCCGCCGCCGCAAAGCTGCGGTTTGCGGAAGCCCTGCTGGCCAGCGGGCGCACAGCCGAGGCCAATGCAGCTGCGCGCGATGCCTGGGATTCAGCCGGGCTGGAACCCGCCGATGAGGCAGCGCTGCTCGAAGGTTTCGAGGCGGCGTTGCGGCCGGAGGATCATCTCGGCCGGGCCGAGCGGCTGCTGTGGAACGGGCAGATTACCGCCGCTGGCCGGCTGCTGCCCCGGCTCTCCATGGACAGGCGGCTGTGGATGCTGGCGCGCATCGCCACGCGCGGCAATTCACCCGATGCGCAGGCACGTTTGAACGGCGCGCCGGCGGCCCTGCGGCGCGACCCCGGGCTGGTGCGGGACGAAGCGATATGGCTGCGCCGGGCCAACCGGCTGAGCGAGGCCGAGGCGCTGCTGATTTCGGCCCGGCCCGCGCCGGGGAGTGTGTTCGACGCCCAGCAATGGATGGCGACGCGGCTGGATTTCGGCCGGGTGGCGTGGCGTTCGGGTCGGTTTGCCACCGCCTATGATCTGCTTGGCGGGCATGACAGTTATGGCCCGGGCACCGATGTATCGGCGCAGAGCCTTTCCGAACGGCTGGCCTATACCGAAGTGGAGTGGCTGGCCGGCTGGCTGGCGCTGCGCAAACTGGGCAAGCCGGCAGAGGCGGCAGTCCATTTCCGCAACGTCAGAAACGCCTCGCAGACACCGCTCAGCCAATCTCGCGGCGATTATTGGGCCGGGCGCGCGCTGGAGGCTGCCGGCAAGGCGGCCGAGGCCCGGGCTGCCTATGAAGCGGCGGCGGCGCGCACCGAATATTTCTATGGCCAGCTGGCCGGCGAACGGCTCGACCGGCCCTATCGGCTGGTCAAGGCGCCAATTCCGCCGGTTACGCCCGACCGGCTGGCCACGCTGCGCGCAGACCCGCTGGTGCGCGCGGCAGAGGCGCTGGGGCATATCGAGGACCATGACCGCCAGTCCATCTTCCTGCGGGCGCTGGTGGAGCGGGCCGAAACACCCGGCGAATATGCGCTGGTGGCGGCACTGGCGGGGTCGCTCGGCCGGCCTGATCTTGGCGTCATCGCCGGCAAATCGCTCCGCGGGAGCGGCGAAGGTATCGGCATTGCGCTGTTCGATGCATCCTGGCCGGTGCTGCCATTGCCGGACAGCCTTGGCGCCAGCCGCACCATCATCCATGCCATCACCCGGCAGGAGAGCCAGTTCGACCGGGTGGCCCGCTCGCCCTCCAACGCGCTCGGCCTGATGCAGCTGCTCCCCTCCACCGCGGCCGAGACCGCCAGCAAGCTGGGCCTGTCCCCCTCAACAAGCCGGCTGTCGAGCGACCCGATTTACAATGTGACGCTCGGCAGCGCCTATTTCGGCCGGTTGCGGAACAGCTTCGAACACACGCCGCTTGCCGTGGCTGCCTATAATGCCGGGCCGGGCAACGCCCGCAAGTTCATCGCGCAAAACGGCGATCCACGCTCGGCCGGTGTCGATGTCATCGACTGGATCGAAGCGATTCCGTTCTCAGAGACTCGCAACTATGTCCAGCGAGTGCTTGAAAATGCTGTTGTTTATGAAGCCAGCTTCGGCGGCGCTTCGGACAATGCGCCGCTAAGCCGCTGGCTGGGCAAGAGCCCGCCGGGCTGAGCGCTTTCAAAGCACCCCGGCGGCTTTCGCAGCATCTTTCACGGCATCCGGAACTTCGGCGAAGCTCTGGTCCACGCCGGCGCCCAGCCCGGCCAGCACCGCTTCCAGCCCGGCAATCCGGGCCACCTTTTTGGTGTCCGCCGCAATCACCGTCCAGGCCGCCACCTTGGTCGATGTCTTGTCGAACATGTCATGATAGGCCTGCATATAGTCCGCCCGCTTCGAGCGGTTGTGATAATCGTCCAGCCCGGTTTTCCAGCGTTTCCAAGGAGTTTCAATACGTTCTTTCAGTCGCCTATCCTGTTCGGCCTGGGTTGTGTGCAGGAACAGCTTCACGATCCGCACACCGTCAGCCGCCTGCATCGCCTCGAACTGGTTTATCTCGTCATAGGCGCGGCCCCATTGTTCGGGCGTGGCAAAGCCGTCCACCCGCTCCACCAGCACCCGGCCATACCAGCT
Organism: Sphingomonadales bacterium; assembly: GCA_038325045.1. GTDB lineage: Bacteria > Pseudomonadota > Alphaproteobacteria > Sphingomonadales > Sphingomonadaceae > Sandarakinorhabdus. Next base: position 7,516 of record JBBQIP010000021.1, on the reverse strand, counting down.
GCGGTCGAACACGGTTATTTCGCGCCGGTCGGGCAGCCGTTGCCAGAAGCGCTCCAGATAATGCTGGCCGCGCTCGATGTCGTTGGGCGCGCCGATGGGCCAGACATTGGTAAAACGCGGGTCGAGCGGCGCCGCCAGTCGCTGGATAAGCCCGCCTTTTCCGGCTGCATCCCAGCCCTCGATAGCCACAAGGCCGCGCAGTTTCTGATCGATATAGGCTGATTGCAGCACTTCGAGCCGGTGCTGAAGGTCCGCCAGCCGCTCGGAATAATCGGCAGGCGCTTCGGCCGCCTTTTCGAACTTGTTCAGCCGCAGCTTGGCCATGCAGCCTACTCCACCAGCCGGATGTTGAGCTCGCGCAGCTGCTTTGGCCCCACCGGGCCGGGCGCGTTCATCATCAGATCCTCGGCCTTCTGGTTCATCGGGAAGACCACGATCTCGCGCAGGTTCGGCTCATCGGCGATCAGCATCACGATCCGGTCCACCCCCGGCGCCGAGCCGCCATGCGGCGGCGCACCGAATTTGAAGGCATTAATCATGCCGGCAAAATTCTCGTCCACCTGCGCATTGGTATAGCCGGCAATCGAAAACGCCTTGTACATGATCTCGGGCAGATGGTTGCGGATGGCGCCCGAGCTCAGCTCCACCCCGTTGCACACGATATCATATTGGAAGGCCTTGATGGTGAGCGGGTCCTGCGTCTCCAGCGCCTCCAGCCCTCCCTGCGGCATGGAGAAGGGGTTGTGGCTGAAGTCGATCTTCCCGCTATCCTCATCGGCCTCGTACATCGGGAAATCGACGATCCAGCAGAATTTGAAGGTGTTCTGCTCGATCAGCCCGAGCTGGTCAGCGATTCTGGTGCGCGCCTGCCCGGCCAGCTTGGCCGCCGGCCCCGGCTTGCCGGCCGCGAAGAAGCAGCCATCATCCGGCCCGAGGCCAAGCGCTTCATAAAGCGCCAGCATGCCCGCCTCACCGTGGTTCTTGGCAATCGGCCCGCCGAATTCGCCGGCCTTGCGGGTGACATAGCCAAGCCCGGCATGGCCCTCGGCGCGCGCCCATTCGTTCATTTCATCGAAGAATTTCCGGCTGCGCTCTGCCGTGCCCGGTGCCGGAATGGCGCGAACCACCAGCCCTTCGGAAACCAGCTTGGCGAACAGCCCGAAGCCCGATCCTTCGAAGTGCGTGGACACATCCTGGATGACGAGCGGGTTGCGCAGATCAGGCTTGTCCGAACCATATTTCAGCATCGCATCGGCATAGGGAATGCGCGGGAAGGCCCCTTGGGTCACCGCCCAGGGGGTGCGGCCGCCAAAGCCGGCAAATTCCTCGAACACGCCGGCAAGAACCGGCTCGATAGACGCAAAAACATCGTCTTGCGTCACAAAGCTCATCTCGAAATCAAGCTGGTAAAATTCGCCGGGGGAACGGTCTGCCCGGGCATCCTCATCGCGGAAGCAGGGGGCGATCTGAAAATACCGGTCGAACCCGGCCACCATCAGCAGCTGCTTGAACATCTGCGGCGCCTGCGGAAGCGCATAGAATTTGCCCGGGTGCAGCCGCGACGGCACCAGAAAATCCCGCGCGCCTTCGGGGCTGGAGGCGGTGAGAATCGGGGTCTGGAACTCGGTGAACCCCTGCCCGATCATCCGCTGCCGGAGCGAGGCGATGACATTGGAGCGCAGCACGATATTGGCGTGCAGCCGCTCGCGGCGCAAATCGAGATACCGGTATTTGAGCCGGATTTCTTCCGGGTAATCGGCATCGATCGCCACCGGCATCGGCAGTTCGGCCGCCGCCGACTGCACCTCCACACTCGCCGCCCGCAGCTCGATGCCGCCGGTGGGGAGCGAGGCGTTTACCGTGCCCTGTTCGCGCGCCACCACCGGGCCGGTGACCGTGACCACCGATTCCAGCCGCAGCCGGTCAAGCGTGACAAAGGCGGGCGAGGAAGGCGCCACCACGATCTGGGTGAGGCCATAATGATCGCGCAGATCGACGAACAGCACGCCGCCATGATCGCGCTTCTTGTGCACCCAGCCTGAGAGCCGGGCGGTCTGTCCGACATCGCCGGGCCTGAGCGCGCCGCAATCATGGGTTCTATAGGGGTGCATAATGCGCTTTCCGGGCAACAGCTGAACAAAGAAATCAAGGCGCGGGTAGCACATAACGGCGAGTGCTTTGTCAAGCGCGCGGAGTTTGATATGCGACCGTATGATTATCCACCCGCTGGTGTCGGACACCTCGACACTCGCCTCCATCTGCGCCCGCATGGCGTCTGCCGATTTCGTTGCGGTGGATACCGAATTCATGCGCGAAACCACCTATTACCCCGATCTCTGCCTGGTGCAGATCGGCACTACCGAGGAAGCCTGTGCGGTGGACCCCAAGGCGCCGGGGATAGATCTGGCGCCGCTGCTGCACCTGCTGGTCAAGGAGCCGGTGCTGAAGGTGTTTCACGCCGGCGGGCAGGATCTGGAGATCATCTACAACCTTACCGGCACCACGCCGCAGCCGCTGTTCGATACCCAGATTGCTGCCATGGCGCTGGGGCTGGGCGAGCAGATTGGCTATACCAGCCTTGTGGGCGCCTATCTGGGCATCCAGGTGGACAAGGGTGCGCGCTTTACCGACTGGGGGCGCCGGCCGCTCAACAGCCGCCAGCTGGATTATGCGATTGGCGATGTTACCCATCTGGCCACGCTGTTCCCCCGCATGCTGGACAAGCTGCGCGATACCGGGCGCGGCGGCTGGCTTGATGATGAGATGGCACGCGCCTCCGACCCCGCCACCTATGCAAATGACCCTGACCGCGCATGGACCCGGCTGCGGCTGCCGAGCCGCAAGGCCGAAGTGCTGGGCCGGCTGAAGGCGCTGGCCCGCTGGCGCGAGCTGGAAGCGCGCGACAAGGATGTGCCGCGCGGACGGATCGTGAAGGATGAGACGCTGGGCGACATTGCCGGCTCCCCGCCCCGCGCCCAGGCCGAGCTGGCAAAGGTGCGCGGCCTGTCCGCTGCCTGGGCATCGAACGGCATCGGCGACCGGCTGATGCGGACACTTGCCACCGCCGAGCCGCTGCCAGCCGAGGAAATGCCGGTGCGCGAGCCGCAGCGGCCCGGCCTGTCGAGCGATGGTTCGCTGGTGGCCGATCTGTTGAAGCTGCTGCTCAAGATCCGATCGAAAGAGGCCGGCGTTGCGCCCCGGCTGATCGTGCGTAGCGATGATCTGGATGCGCTGGCTGCCGGCGTTCGCGATGGGCTGCCGATGCTGACCGGCTGGCGTTACGACATTTTCGGTGCCGATGCGCTGGCGCTGGTGGAGGGTCGCACCGCGTTCAGTGTGCAGGCGGGCAAAATGGTGACCACGCGGCTCGACAGCGCTGCTGCTGCCTGACCCCCCAAACTGACCCGCAACCCGGCTCAGCCGGCCGGCGCACCCTGAATTTCGATCACTGGGTCCAGTTCGAGCGCGCTTGCCAGCAGTTTTAACCGCCGCTGCACGGTTTCACCCACCAGGCCTTCATCTTCCAGCCCAAGCACCAGCTCGGTTCCGCGCCGGCTCAGGCTGCTGCCCGCAAGCGCAGCCGCGGTTCCGCCGGCCAGCCGCTGGCCCAGCCTTAGCGCCAGGCCCCAGCTGCGGGCGCGGGCAAGCAGCGGTGCCGGGGCAAGTGCTGCCAGCCGGGCAAGGACAGGCGCATCCGCCGGCCCGCCAAAGCAGAAATGCAGCGCCGCTGCCAGCGCCGCCCGCTCCGCACCGGTTATCGCCACCCAATTACCGTGAAGCGCCGCATCCACCCCGCGCTCGGCACGGAAATCCGGGTGCGCCCGCCACGCGATATCGGAAAGTAGGCTGGCAGCGTGGCGGATACGGCGTTCGGCTGCGGGTTCCTCGATCCCGAAAACCGGGCTGGCCCAATCGAACAGCATGTCGCCATGCTCCGGAAACCGGCCTTGCCTAGCACCTTCGTCGCGGGCGGCCTCGATGAGCGGGTCGAGCAGCCGGGCCGGCGCATCGAGCTGCTCAAAGAGCAGCCCTTCGCGAAGGCCAAAGCCCGAGGCGATTACTTCCGAGCTGCCCAGCCGCTTGACCGCTGCTGCCAGCAGCATGGCAGCCCCGGGCAGTGCGGGAAGCCGGGAACTGGCGACATTGGGCACCATCTTGAGCTGCGCGGGCGCCACATGGGCAAGGCTGCGCACCAGCATGGCCGGCGCGCTGGCCGGCATTTCATATTGATGCACGATAGGCAGCGGATGCTCGGTGATGTGCATGTGCAGGTGCACCAGCGCCCGCCACGAGCCGCCAACCGCATAAAATGGCTTGCCGCGCCCGGCCTCGGCCCAGCCCACCTTGTTTAGCGCCTTGCGGATGAAGGGGGCGACCACCCGCCTGTCTCCCTTGCGGAGCGCTTCAAGCCGCAGCGCGCCGATCGGGAGCGACAGCTGCTCGTGCGTTTGGCCGCCCGCCACGCGCACAAGCTCGAGCGAGCCCCCGCCCAGATCGCCGACCACGCCGTCGGCATCCGGAATTCCGGCGATAACCCCCAGCGCTGCGCCGCGTGCCTCCGCCTCGCCGCTGATGGTCTCGATCTCCAGCCCGCATTCGGAGCTGACCCGGTTTACAAACTCCTGGGCATTCTCCGCCTCGCGCACCGCCGCAGTCGCCACCACGCGCAGGCTCACAAGGTTCATGGCATCGGTAAGCGCGCGAAACCGGGCGAGCGCTGCCACCGCGCTGTCCATCGCCCCCCTGCCCAGCCGACCGTTGGTGGCGAGGCCGCGCCCCAGCCCCGCCATCACCTTTTCATTGAACATGATGACCGGCGCCCGGCTGAGCCGCGCATAGACCACCAGTCGCACCGAATTGGAGCCGATATCGATAATGCCGATAGGCTGCAGCGCCGCCACCAGCGACTGCACATCCCCTGCCGGCTCCCGCTGCTGCGAACGGAACTTCAACAGCCCCAGCATGTCAGGCCCCGGCCCCATCGTCTGCGGCAGGTGCCGTCCCGGTCTTGTCCACAGGGTTATCCAGAGTTCCGCTCACAGCCTCGTCGTCTTCATCATCTTCCAGCACCAGCTGCGGCACGCCGGCGGCGGTACGCAGCGCCGCGCCCCGGCCGGACAGCGAGGGGTTGGTCATGAAATAGCGGTGCAGGTTGAATTCCGGCTCGCCGCTGTGCTGGCGCATGGTCTTCAACCGCCGGTACTGGCCGTCGGGCATCAGCACCCAGGTCTGTTCGGTGTCCTTCAGATTGGCGACCATCACCTGGTCGAGCACCTGTGCGTGCACGGTCGGGTTCTCGATCGGCACCAGCACTTCCACCCGGCGGTCAAGGTTGCGCGGCATCCAGTCGGCGGACGAGATGAACACCCGCGCCTGCCGCGAGGGCAGCTCGGCGCCATTGGCAAATGCCATGATCCGGCTATGCTCCAGAAAGCGCCCGACGATGGAGCGGACGTTGATGTTTTCCGATAGCCACGGCACGCCGGGCCGCAGGCAGCAGATGCCGCGCAGCACCAGCTCGATCTCCACCCCGGCGTTGCTCGCTTCGTACAGCTTGTCGATCATGCCGGTATCGACCAGGCTGTTCAGCTTCACCCAGATCGCCGCCGGCCGCCCGGCCCGGGCATGGGCAATCTCGGTATCGATAAGCGCATAGAGCATCGCCCGCATCGACATCGGCGCCATGCCGATCTTGGCCAGATAGGTGGGCTGCACATAGCCGGTGATATAGTTGAGCACCTGCGCAGCATCGCGCGCCAGCACCGGATCGGCGGTGAAGAAGCTGAGATCGGTGTAGATACGCGCTGTAACGGGGTGATAATTGCCGGTGCCGAAATGCACATAGGTGCGGATATCCCGGCCCTCGCGGCGCACCACCATGCTCAGCTTGGCGTGCGTTTTCCACTCCATGAAGCCATAGACCACCTGCACCCCGGCCCGCTCCAGCTCGGCCGCCCAGACCAGATTCTGCTCTTCATCGAAGCGCGCCTTCAGCTCCACCACCGCGGTAACGCTCTTGCCGGCCTCGGCAGCATCGATAAGCGCCCGCACGATGGGGGAGTTCTTGCCGGCCCGATAGAGCGTCTGCTTGATGGCGATCACATCCGGGTCGGCTGCCGCCTGGCGCAGGAAGGCGAGCACCACCTCGAAGCTCTCATAGGGGTGGTGAACAACGATATCCTTGGCGCGGATCGCTGCAAAACAGTCCCCGCCATGCTCGCGGATACGTTCGGGAAAGCGCGGGCTATAGGGTTCGAACTTCAGGTCCGGCCGGTCTTCCTCCACTAGCTGGGCGAGATCGGCTATCCCCAATATGCCTTCCACCATCGTGGTGTCGCGCTCGCCCACGCCCAGCGCCTCCTGCACAAGCGTGTATAGTTCGTGCGGCGTATCGGCCTCGATCTTCAGGCGGATAACCTCGCCGCGCCGGCGCCGTTTCAGAGCGGTCTGGAAAAAGCGGACGAGATCTTCCGCCTCCTCCTCCACCTCGATGTCCGAATCGCGGATGACCCGGAAGGCGCCGTGACCAACCATCGCATAGCCCGGGAACAGCTGGCCGAAGAAGGTGCGGATGGTGTTTTCAAGGCTGATGGTGCGCGCGCGCTCGCCCGGCAGGCGGATGAAGCGCGGCAGCATCGCCGGCAACATGAGCAGCGCCCGCAGCTGCTCGTCATCGGCCAGCCGGCGCAGCTCCATGATGAGCGAAAAGCCCTTGTTGGGGATGAACGGAAACGGGTGCGCCGGGTCGATGGCCTGCGGGGTGAGCACCGGGAAAATCTGGTCGAGGAAATGCCTTTCCAGCCATTCGCGCTCGTCTTCGCTCAGCGCATCGGGGGTTACTACCCGGTAATCGGCCTGTGCCAGGTCGTGCACCAGCCCTACCCACACCGTCTGCTGGGCTCGCATCAGTGCATCGGCACGGTCGGCAATGGCCGCCAGCTGCTGGGCCGGGGTAAGCCCCTCGGGCGTCATCGTCTCGATGCCGGCGCGCACCTGGCCACGCAGCCCGGCCACCCGGACCATGTAGAATTCATCGAGGTTGTTGCCGGAAATGGAAAGGAACCGCAGCCGTTCGAGCAGCGGGTGCGAAAGGTTGGTAGCCTCCTCCAGCACCCTGTCGTTGAACGCCAGCCACGAAAGCTCGCGGTTGAAATAACGCTCGGCGCCGCTCAGGCCGGTCTGCGCGCGGGCAATCTGGTCGGTTATGCGTTGCCGTGTTGCCATGGGAGCCACCCTATCCCAGCCGGCGCGCAAGGTCGATGATAGCCGCACTCACAGGCCGAGGCTCAGCTGCGCCTCGAACACCGCACGTGCCAGCGGAATGGTAATCTCGCGCCGCTCGGCCAGCGCCGCTGCATCCAGCTTCGCCACCGCTGCATGGGCGGCAGCAAATCGCCGCTCGATCCGCAGCACCAGCCACTGGATCACATCATCCGCCACCCTGAGGCCATTATCGGCAAAACGCTTGGCCAGCACGGCGGCCAGCAGCGCATCGTCCGGCTCGGCCAGGCTGATG
>JBBQIP010000020.1:0-19852 GCA_038325045.1 Sphingomonadales bacterium | reverse complement strand
GTCATCTGGGCGGCTTCCAGGGGGCATTGGTCTTTGAAGCGCAACAGCAGGGGGCCTTGGTCGCGGCGTTACTGAACCTCGCCGTGGAGGCATTGGCCGAAATCGACCCGGTCTTGCGTTTTCAGCCGGCGGGCGTTCTTTACGAAGCTCCACCAGCTATCGGGCGCCTCGCGCTTGTGGAGGGTTACGCCCACGCGCGCGCTGCCGCCGATGCGGAGCCCCTCGAACTGGGCGGGGATGACCCTGGTATCATTGACCACCAGCACATCGCCGGGCTGCAGCCGGGCGGGCAGGTCGCGCATCGTGCAGTCCGCCAGCGCGCGCCCGCGCACTTCGAGCATCCGGGCACTGTCGCGCGGATTTGCCGGGCGCAGGGCGATACGCTCCGGCGGCAGCTCGAAATCGAAATCGGAAACCAGCAAGGTGCCGCTCAGCGCGGGCCGGTAGCGGCTGCCGGGAACAGATCGTTGGTGGCTGTGGCGGGCGCTGCCGGCGCGGCTGCGACCGGCGGGGCAAACACCGGAGGTGCCACCTTGTCGGCGGCTATCGAGGCCTTGAGGATGGTGGTCGGGCTGGCGGGCGGCTCGCCCTTCTGGATCGCATCCACCCACTGCATGCCCGAGATCACCCGGCCCCAGACGGTATAGTTCCGGTCAAGCTTCATCACCGGCTGGAACACGATGTAGAACTGGCTGTTGGCGCTGTTCTTTTCCTGCGCCCGGGCCATGGCGACCGAGCCGCGCACATGCGGAAGATCGTTGAACTCCTCCTCCATATCGGGAAGCTCGGACCCGCCCTGGCCGGTGCCGGTGGGATCACCGCCCTGCGCCATGAAGCCATCGATAACCCGGTGGAAGATGGTGCCATCGTAAAAGCCCTGGCGGGCCAGCGTCTTGATCCGCTCGACATGCTTTGGTGCCACATCGTTACGCATGGCGATCCGCACCCGGCCGCCGCTCGAAAGATCGAGCACCAGCACATCCTCCTCCTCGATCGTGGTGAGGCTGCCGGCAAGGTTGCTGGGGCCGGCCATCTTGGGGAGCGTGGGCGGCGCCTTGAGCGCCCTGGGATCTGGCCCGCGCGGCTGTGCGAGGGCCGGGGCTGCCATAAGCGCCAGCGCGGCAACCAGCGCGGCCGCCGGCTTGAGATACGCAAACATCACCACTTCCCCTTGCGGCCGGTCGCATCGACCCGCGCCACCACATCGGCGGCGACTTCCGGGCTGACGAACTTGCCGATATCACCGCCATAGACCGCGATTTCCTTGACCAGCCGCGAGGCGATGGGCTGCAGCGCCACAGCGGCCATCAGGAACACGGTTTCGATTGCATCGTTCAGCTGCTGGTTCATGCCGGCCATCTGGAATTCATACTCGAAATCCGCCACCGCGCGCAGCCCTCGAATGATCACGGTCGCACCCTGCCGCTCGGCAAAGGTCATCAGCAGCGCGTCGAACTCGACCACCGACACATTGGCGATATCGGCGGTTTCGCGCTCCACCTGGGCGGTGCGCTCCGCCAGTGTGAACATGGGGGATTTGGAGGGGTTGGTGGCCACCCCGATCACCAGCCGGTCCACCAGCCTGGCGCCCCGGCGGATGATATCCATATGCCCCAGCGTTACCGGATCGAACGTGCCGGGATAAACGCCGATGCGTGGCTGGCCGGCCATGGCCTACCGGTCCCGCTCAATGGCGAAACGGGCGATGGCGCGGAGCAGGTCCGCCTCCTCCCCGAAGCTGCCCAGATGGGCGATTGCCTGTTCGATGAGCATCCGGGCCTGGGTGCGGGCGCGCTCCACACCGAGCAATGACACGAAAGTGGCCTTGCCGGCATCGGCATCCTTGCGCAGCGCCTTGCCGGCATGGGCTTCCGACCCCTCCACATCCAGAAGATCATCGGCGATCTGGAAGGCCAGCCCGAGATCGCGGGCATAGCCCCTGAGCGGGGTGCGGTGGCTATCGGGCACCTGCGCCATGATAGCCCCTGCCTCAAGACAAAAGCCGATGAGGGCGCCGGTCTTCAATTGCTGCAGGCGGGTGACGCCGGCGAGATCATAGAGCGCGCCATCGGCCACAAGGTCCATCATCTGCCCGCCCGCCATGCCGGCCGGGCCGGAAGCGACCGCCAGCGCGTTGATGAGCTCCAGCCGGGCAAAGGGATCGATATGGGTGGCTTCATCGGCCAGAATATCGAAGGCCAGCGCGTGGAGCGAATCGCCGGCCAGCACGGCAGTGGCCTCGTCGAACGCCTTGTGCACGGTGGGCTTGCCGCGGCGCATGTCATCATCGTCCATGCACGGCAGATCATCGTGAATCAGGCTGTAGACATGGATGCACTCGATAGAGAGCGCCACCCTGAGCGCCTGCTCGCGCCCTACATGATAGAGATCGCACGCCGCCACCACCAACAGCGGCCGCATCCGCTTGCCACCGCCGATGGCAGCGTGGCGCATCGCCTCGTACAGACGCGCGCGGCTATCGTCGGGCACCGTGAGCAGCTTGTCGAAGCGCTGGTCGATGGCCTTGCCAATGGCATCGAGCGCCGGCTTCAGGCTGAGCGAGGGGGACACCATAAGGGGCTCAGGCGGCGCCATCGGGGGCATCGAAAGGCCTGGTGCCGGTGGCAGCGCCTGCCTCGTTCACCTGAATCGCCTCGATACGGGCGGTGGCCTGGGCCAGCTTGGCTTCGCAATGCGCCTTCAACGCCTGGCCCTCGCTGTAGAGAGCGATCGAATCCTCAAGGCTGGCCGACCCGCTTTCGAGGCTGTGGACAATCGCCTCCAGCCGCTTGAGCGCGTCTTCAAAACTCAGGCCCTCGGGCGGGGTGTCAGCGTTCATGCCGGCGTTTCTGGACGGGGCTTTCTTTGCGGTCAAGCACCAGACCGCAGCGCTGGCAGCCGGGCCGCCCTGTTGTATCCCCGAGCGACTGGAACATCGCCCAATATTGGCCGGCGCGAGAAGTTTCTGAACCCCCCGCGCGCACAGCGGCTGAGGGTCCCATCCCTAACCCCGCGCGAGCGGCGCTTCGCCCAGCAGGGCCTGCTTCACCGTCCAGCCGGTCCGCAGCACCCGGAGCCGCACCAGCACGCCGAGCGCGCGCAGTTTTTCAGGCAAAGTCAGGGCGGGGTGGCCGAGGATCCTGAGCCCGTGCACCGGCACCGAGGCGATGAGCAACAGGCTGCGCGCGCCCCAGCGGAGCCGGGCGGCGGCGCTGGTGCCGGCGTAGAAATAGCCTTCGGATGTGATCCGCCGCCATTTCTTCACCAGTGCCGGCCAGTCGCTGCGAGTGGGGTGGCTTACCTTGAGGGCTGGGGCGTAGCGAACCGGGTAGCCGGCGGCGCGGGCGCGGTGGCACCAGTCCATGTCTTCGGCCATCCGGCTATCGAACCCGCCCACGGCATCGAACATGGCGCGGGTGGCGAGCAGGTTGGCGGTGACCGAGAAGCCTTTGGACTGCACATAATCCGCCTGTGGAAAGGCGAACACGGTTTCAAAAGCCTGGGCGCCGGTGCGCGGGCGCGGGGTTTCATCGAACACGCTGACCGCGCCACCGATGACATGGGTATCGCTGGCGAGCTGCAGCGCCTGCGCCACCCAGTCCGGCGCCGGCACGCAATCGGCATCGGTGAAGAACAGCAACGGCGCGGTGCTGGCGGCGACTCCGGCATTGCGCGCTGCCGCCGCCCCTGCCTTTGGCTCGGCGATGAAGCGGACGCCCGGAAATTCGGCCTGGAGCAGCGCCAGCGGTGCGCGGCTGCCATTATCGGCAACGATGATCTCTACGCCGTGCCCGGCCAGTTGCGGCACCAGCGCGGAAAGGCATTTGGCCAGCCGCGCCTCGTCGTTCAGGTGCGGTATGATGATGCTTGCCCCGAGGGTGCCGGTGCTGGGATGCGCGGTTGCAGCCATGGGCTCAGGCGTCACCGACCCTGATATCGGCGATGGAGTGCCGATTGGCGGCGAAATCCAGCCCGGCGCGCGCGCCGTGACCGCCCTTGGTGCACGCTGCATGATCGGAGAGGTTGGTCACGGCACAAGTTCCTTTGCGGCAGCGCGCCCGGCAGCATAGTCCAGCCTGATCGCGCTCAACAGCCCGGGGCCTGGGCAGTTGCGGTTCACGCGTTCAAGGTGCCGGGCTGAGCAAGCTGTTCAGGAACTGCGTTGCATCTTCAAGAACCGGTGCCTTGCTGCGGAACGGCTTTGAAAGTGCCAGCACGATGCCGATGTGGCCAACGCCTTCATAGAGCTTGATGGTGGCCGGTGAGCCGTCCTTCTGCAGCGCGGCGGCCAGGTTGCGGGCGTTATGCGGCCCTACCGTATCATCCTCCAGCCCCTGCAGCAGCAGCACCGGCGGCTTGCCCGGCCCGGCATAGGTGATGGGCTGGGTTTCGGCCGCGTTGCGAACATGGCCAAAGGCAACGGCGGCTGCGCCGTTCGGCTCGAAGGGCAGGAAATCATAGGGGCCGGCGATACCGACTGCGGCCTTCACCGGGCTGTTTGGCCCCAGCCAGCGCGGATCGAGCGCCAGCATGAGCGCGATATAGCCGCCGGCACTATGGCCCATGGTGGCAATGCGCGCCGGATCGCCGCCATGGCGGGCGATATTGGCCAGCGTCCAGCGGGTGGCAGCGGCGCCGTCGTTCACAAAATCCGGATAGGCGTGCGCCGGTGCCAGCCGGTAATCGGGCACCACCACCACAAAGCCGCGCGCCGCAATTGCGCGGGCGGCAAAGCTGTAATCCTGCCGCCGGCCGCTCGCCCAGCTGCCGCCATAGAAGAACACCACCACCGGCAGCGACGGCGCCCCTTCCGGCCGATCGGGGGCATAGACATCGAGCCGCTGCCGCACATCGTTGCCGAACGGCACATCGCTCGCCAGCTGCCGGGTATCACCGTCGCCGGGCACCACTGCGTTCAGGCCGTTCAGTGCATCGAGCCGCGTGCAGCCGGCGAGCAGCAGCGCGCCGCCGCCGAGCAGCAGGGTGCGGCGCGCGATGCCGCTCAGGCTAGAGCCCGAGCGCATCGAGATCGACCGTGACGGCTGCAAGTTCGGCATTGGCACTCACCTGTCTTGTGGCCGCATCGAGCGCCCGGACCTGGGCATCGGCGGCTGCTTCCTCCCGTACGTTCACAAGGAAGAAGTCGGATGCACCGGCTTCGAAACGGCGGCGCTCGGCACCGGCCATGGTGGTGGCCAGCGCCTGCTCTTCCTCTGCGAGCACGCGCAACCGCTCGGTCGCCGCCACCGCCACCCCCAGGCCGGTCACTTCGGCTCCGATCTGGTCTTCCAGCAGGCGGCGACGCTGGCGGAAGGCATCGAGCTCGGCGTTGGTCTGCGCCAGCCGGCCACGGGCAGCAGACTGCTGGAGCGGCAAGGTGAGCGTGATCCCGACCTTGCTCTCGGTGCCATCGCGCGAACGGCCTCCCGAACCGATGGGGCCGACATCGCGCGATGCTTCGGCCTTGAAATCCAGCCGTGGCAGAAAACTGTTCCGGTCAAGCTCCAGCCGCTGGCTGGCGGCGCGGATGCGAATCTCGAAATTCCGGAGGTCGGGCCGCTGGCTCAGGATAGCCTCGCGGTCGGCGCGCAGCCGGACGTCGCCGAGCAGTGGCGGCAAAACTGCCGGAAGCCGCTCGGGGCCGACCAGAATCGGCTGGCCATCGGCATCGCGCAGAAACAGCGAGAGCGAGGCTGCCGCTTGTGCCAATGCCTGTTCCGAGCCGACGACAAGGCTTTGCCGGCGCCGGATATTCTGTTCGTTTTCGGTAAGCAGGATGCGCGGCCGCGCACCTTCATCCACCTGCCGGCGGAACCCGGCCTGCCGCGCCTCCGCCAGCGCCAGCAGGTCGCGGTATACGTGCAGCCGCAGCCCGGCTGTCACCCAGCTGTTATAGGCAGCAATCGCCTGCCGCTGCACACCGATGGCGATCAGCAGCCGGTCGGCCTCCGCCAGCGCGATATCGGCCTCGGCCAGGCTGCGGGCAAAGCGCCGCTCGTCGATGGCGCGGTCGCGGAGCAGCGCGAACACGGCACCGGCGGCAAATTCGCCGGCCTGGTTGGTGAAGTTCTGGTCTTCATAGGTGGGAAAGCGACCGCTCGAGATGCGGTATCCGCCATAGACATAGCCGCCATTGTCGGTGAGCGGCTGGGTAACATTTGCCGACGCATACGTGCCGTCGTAAAAGCCGGTGACCCGGCTGATGACCTCGGTGGAGAAAACCGTATCGAAAGCGGCCTGGGTGGATATGAGCCTGCCCTGCGCGCCGCGCACCTTGGCCAGCGCTTCCAGCACTTGCGGGGCGTGGAAGCGCGAGGAGGCCAGCAACTCGTCTAGCAGCAGCGGTGCTTGCGCCACCGAAGCCGCGGCGCGCCCGAACGGCCGGGGCGGCGCCACCATGTCCATAGCACTTGCAGGTGCCGGCGGGCCGACCTGCTGGGCCGCTAGCGGAGCGGAAAGGAAGATGCTGACGAGTGCTGCACCCAGCCAACCCGCCGAAGCGCTGCTATTTGACATCGCCGGCCGCTGCTGTGCCCGTCGTACTGGTAGCGGCGCTGCCCGGCGTGAATTGCAGCGGGAAATCATTGAGCAGCCGCCACCATTCGAACCAGACCTTGACCGTATCCATGAGCACCCAGCCGCGCACCGATGCACCCAGCCGGACCTGTGGAACGCCCGGCCAGGGCGCGCGGTCGGGCGCCGGCTCCACCAGAATGCGGAACAGCCCGTTGGGGGAGGCGGCAACATCGATCGCCTTCACCTGCCCATCGAAAAGGCCGCGTGCAACCGATGGCCATCCGGAAAACTGGATTGCCGGCCAGCCTTCGAATTCCAGCCGCACCCGCCGGCCGGGCTTGATAAGCGGCACGTCGCGGCCATCGATGTAAAGCTCTACCAGCCGCTCGCTGTCCACCGGAACAAAGCTCGCCAGCACATCGCCAGCGCTCACCATGGTTGAACTGTCGATTGGCTCCACGCGCATGATCCGCCCGTTGCGGGGCGCTGTCACAAGCTGGAAAGACTGGCGCTGCCGGCTTATGTCGATGCGGTTTATCGCGGCCTCGGCGCCTGCCAGCTTGGCCTGGTAATCGGCCACCTTGATTTCGGCCTGCTCCATGTCGCGCCTGGCCGCCAGCCCTTCCGAGTACAGCTGGCGGGTGCGGGTCACATCGCGTTCGGCGGTGCGCATGGCGGCGCGCGAAGCTTCCGCCTCCGCTACGATCTGGGCGCGCTCGCTGGCCAGACGGTCGAGCAGCCGCGGATCGATATCGACCACCCGGGCAATCGGATCGCCGGCCTGCACGCTGTCACCGTCGGTCACATACCAGCGCTCCAGCCGGCCGGGCACCATGGCGGTTATGTTCTGCTGACGGTCGCGCGGATCGAGCGCGATCACCATGCCGGTGCCGGGCGCGGTCTGCACCCAGGGGGTGAGCGCTGCGAACAGGATGAGGAACAACAGGCCGAAACCCAGCAACCAGCCGGTTGCCCTGAGCACGCGCGGCGGCTTTATCCGCGCCATGGTGGGGAACGAAGCCGGATCGGGCTTCAGCGGATCGACAGCGAGCATTTCAGGCGTCGCCATTGCGCGCTCCATCGGGTGCCGCGGCCGCGCTACCGGCAAAACCCGGATAGTCGGTGGTCCGCAGAGCTTCGAAGCCGGCACGGTCCGTCGGCAGCCCCTGGGTGGTGCTGCCCAGCCAGAGGAAGCCATCAAGGTCCACTGCCTCGGGCCGATTGGTGAAGTATAGCAGCGTTATGTCCGGCCCGGTCAGGTGCGCGAACACCTGGTTGAGCCAGCGCACCGGCACGGTATCGAACAGCGGCGACAGCACCAGCACCTTGGGCCGCGACAGCACGGCGGCGGCCAGCTTGACCTGCATGGTCTTGGCAACCGAAAGCGGATAGCCGGTGAAGCTCATCTTCGTCTGCAGTCCATCGGGCAGCATGGCAATCCGGTCTTCAAGCCCGACCAGCCGCAGGGCTGCGATAAGCTCGGCAGCATCGGCATCGGGCGCAGCGAGGTTGAGATAATCCTCGATCGTTACCTCGACGATATTGGGGCGGTCGAGCACCGTGATCTCGGACCGGAGCAGCAGCACATCGAGGCTGGCAATATCCACATCGCCGATGGTTATGATCCCGGTTTGCGGCCGCACCTGCCGCTTGAGCAGATTGGCGACCTTGCGCTCCATGCCGGGCACGCCCTGCGCCACCAGCCGGCTGCCGCCGGGAATGGTGAAATCCAGCCGCACGGGGCCGCTGGGCAGCTCGGAGACGACATTGGCGAACACCAGATCGCCCGAACGCAGCGTGGTGGGGGCCCGTGCCTTGCCGTTCAGCCGCCGGTCCTGCGGCCGGCTCTCCTGCGGGATGGAATAGAGGAGCGACAATTCCTCCACGCTCGCCACCAGCTTGTAAAAATCATCGAGGTAGGTGGAGAGCTGCGATATGCCCAGGAACACGCCTGAAAGGATGAGCTCGGCCGCCACCAGCTGGCCGATGGAAAGCTGCTGCTGGATGACCAGCCAGCCGCCCAGCGCCAGCAACCCGGCCGAGGCGGCAGCAAAGATCAAATAGAGCGCGATGGTCTGCGGTAGCGTGAAGCCATAATGGCGGGCGTGGCTCTTCACATAAGCGGCGGCCATCGCTTCCGAACGGGTGATGGCATAGTCACGGTGGTCGGCCGATTTGTAGAAACCATCCGACGCGCCCACGCTCTCCAGCCATTCCGATGCCGCATATTTCTTGTGGCTGAGCTCGATCGAGCTGAGCATCGCGCCCTTGCCCCATATCCAGAAGCACAGCGCCACCAGCGCCACCACCACCAGATTGAAGGCGAGGAACACCGGGTGATAGAAGCTGGTAACAATGAAGCCGACCAGCGCCTGCAGGATGAGCGCAAAAGCGCCGATGAGCAGCGTCGGCACCGATTTTTGCACCGAGACCATCTCGAAAAAGCGGTTGAACAGCGAAATCCGCTGGCTGTCCGCAAAATCGGGGTTGGCGGCGTTGATCGCGCGCAGCGTGATATCGGCGACCAGCCGCGCCCCGAAACGGCGGCGGAACAGCTCCATGAGGTGGGTGCGCAAAACCGACAGCGCAGCCGAAAGTGCCAGCAGCAGGAACAGCACGATGGCCAGCGTGAACAGCGGCACCGGAAGCGCCGTATTGGCCACGCTGTTGATGAGCACCTGCACCGAAACCGGGGTGGCGAGCGACAGCGCGGCAATGCCGACACCATAAATGATGGTCAGCCAGAAAAACGCCTGCTCAGGCCCCAATATGGGCCGGACCCAGGAGAAAACCTCCCGCAACGTCATGGTCGGATGTTGGGTGCCTGCCATTCAAACCTTGATGATGTTACCAAATCTCATTGCACGTAAGCGGAGCAAGTGCGGCCGACAAGGGCGAGCAAGCTGAAATTTCAGATCAAGCCCAACGAAAGCGGCTGCACACCGGGGAATACCCGGCCCAGCCGGGCCGCATCAAGGCCATAGAGCTGCTTGAACAAGCCGCCCAATGTGGCGCGGCCTTCGTTGAGCACTGGATAGTCCCGATCTTGATTCAGGGTAGCACGGGAAACCTGCACTTGCCGACCGCCGATCTTTGCACCGGCGACAGCGCCCCCCATCAGCCAGAATACGGTACCATGGCCATGATCGGTACCCCCCGCGCCGTTTTCGCGCATAGTTCGGCCAAATTCCGAGATGACGACGACCAGAGTGTTCTTCCATTCGCTGCCCATATCGTCGGCAAAGCCGGCAAGGCCACGCCCGAGCGTAGAGAGCTTGAAATCGAGCCCGCCGCGCTGGTTCACATGCGTGTCCCAATTGCCGATATCGGTGAAGGCCATGTTGATGCTGCCGCGCATCACCGTTGCAATCCGCCTCGCCCTGCCTTCAAAATCCGCAAGGTCGGAGGCGCCACGTCCCGAATTCATCATCTCATCTTCGAGCGCCTTGGCAACGCTGGTGCGCGCCTGGAAGCCCTGGAGCACCTGGTCGCCCAACTGCGAATCCTTGGCATACATCCGTGCCAGCATTTGGTCGCGCCTTGGGTTGCTGCTGGCCTTTTGCGATGCCTGCACCACCAGATTCGCAACCTTCAGGGGGCCGCGAAACGAAAGAGGCAGATCGCCGGTGAACGAAAGCGGCTTGGCCCCGGAAACAACCGAGGCAAGCCGGTTCATGAAGCCTGAAGCCGCTCCGCCCGGCCGGTCCGACATGCCGTTTTCGACCACATCCTGGGTCTCGAAATGGCTTCGCGAGAGATTGTTGCTGCCGGCAAAGGGAATGAAAGCGAGCTCGCCGGCCTTCCAGTATTTCAGGAGCGGCGGCGCCAGTACCGGATTGAGTGCCCAGTCCCCATCGAGGCCGACGCCGTCGGTAATCGCCAGTTTCGGCCTCGCCTCAAGGTAAAAACTGCTGCCGCGCGGGACCAGAACCGAAGCGGCATCATAGGCCCCGCGCAGAAAAACCACCAACAGGCGCGGCTGGCCAGCGGGGCCAGCCCATAACCGCGTGGCAGGCGCAGCAGCGGCCGCGCCGAGCAGAGTGCGACGGGTAATCAGGCTCATCGCCGCATGAACTCGGGCGAAGCCAGAAAAAGCGCGTTCCACTCGGAAACCGATTTGGCTTCGGCAAGGACGCTGCGGGTTTCCGGAGCCAGATCCGGATACAGGCCATTTGTCATGATCGCCTCCTGAATCGCTGGCACGACACCCACGCTCCGAGAATTTTGCCCGGAAGCAGGCGGTTTATCAGGTACCACAAACAGGGTCGGCCAACCACGGCCGATGAGGGCAGCCTGATCGAATCGCATGTTCAGTTGCCCGGACGCGTTCCATGCCGATGCCTCAAGCGGGTAGCCATCGGGCGAAATACGGCCAAATCGCTCCTCCCCCAACCGCGACATCATGCTTGCCACCGCCCGCATGTTCGCGAGCGGTCGGTCTGGAAATGCCAGCCGCAGCGCCGAGATGATGTAATGGTTAGGATCCTTGAACTGCGTTCCAAGCGATGCCTCGAACTCGGGCGAGGCGACCATCGTCCGCAGCACCTCGGCAATATCGCCGTCGGTTTGCAAAAACTTTTCGGCCATCCGGTCGACAAGCGCTGGCGGCGAATCATCGGCCACGAGATACCGGGCAATGCGGTCGCTCACGCGGCGCGCCGTTGCCGGCTGGCGGCACAAAAGGGCGGTCGCCTCGTTTATCCCCTCCGGCCCGCGCGCCTTGATCACCGTGCCCAGTAAAGTCTTTTTTCCTTTGTCGTGATTGCCGGGGGTGAACACATAGATCCCGTCCCGCTCGCCGTCCTTTGGTGGCGGTGGCGGTGGCCATGTGTTCAAATCGACGCCCGCTCCGGTTAGAACACGCGCCAAGGCCTGAACATCGGCCTGCGTATAGCCTGAATCCACACCCATGGTATGCAGCTCCAGAAGCTCGCGCGCGTAATTTTCATTGCCTTTTCGGGCTGTATTCAACGTGTTTTGAAGGTAAATAAGCATCGCCGGATGCTTGAGAGTAGCACCCACCAAATCGCAGAATTTGCCGAATACACGAGGCCGTATCGCTTGCTCGACATATTCCATCGACAGGCCTGCAATTACATTCGCAGTCATTTTTGTATTGAAGTGGTTGAACCAGAACCAGGTCATCTGTTCGCGCAACTGGTCGGCAGACCAGATTTCGCGGATCAGCATCCGGTCGGCAGCGTTGTTGCGGATCACCCGCACATCACCCCGAAAATCCGGCAGGGCGCCGTCTGGCCCGGGGGTTAGTGTATGGGCCACCATCGCTTTTCGGTTGGCCTCAAAGCCGACAATCTGTTGGCCTATCGGCACCGGACCGGGGCCTTTGGCATCATAATCCGGGCGAATGAAATCGGGCAGCCTCACATCGTCTGCGCTGCGCAACTGCTCATCCAGCCAGGCCTGGCGCCCGAGGCGCTGAAAACCCGCGACATCCGCCGGCGAAGCGCCCCAGGTAAGCCGGTTGATAAAGGCGAAATCGGCCGGTGAAAGCGCTGCAGGCGCTGCTGCTTCCCTGCCGGGGGCGTCTGCCGAACAGCCGGTCAAGGGCAATATGACCAGCAGCGCCAGCGCAAGAACGGGGCGACATAGCGACATCAGTGCACGCTACCAAGCGCGGCGGCTACCATCGTCACCATTTCGTCGATTTCGGCTTCGGACACGATGAGCGGCGGCGACAGCGCGATGATATCGGCGGTGGCACGCACCAGCAGCCCCTTGTCGAACAGCGCCCGGAACACCGCCTGCCCGCGCACGCCCGGCTGGCCGGGAAGCGCCGCCAGCTCGATGCCGGCCACCAGCCCCAGGTTGCGGATATCGATGACATGGGGCGCCGCCGCCAGCCGGTGGACCGCTGCCTGCCAAGTGAGTGCCAGCGCATGGGCGCGGGCAAACAGCCCCTCGTCGCGGTAGATATCGAGACTGGCAATCGCGGCCGCACAGGCCAGCGGATGGCCCGAATAGGTATAGCCGTGGAAAAGCTCGATGCCCGGCGCATCGCCGGCGGCCCCTATCAGCCCGTCATAGACGTGCCGCCCGGCTGCCACCGCGCCCATCGGCACGGCGCCGTTGGTAATGCCCTTGGCCAGGCAGATCATGTCCGGCACCACGCCCAGCGCTTCGGCGGCGGTGGCGGCGCCCAGCCGGCCGAAGCCGGTTATCACCTCGTCGAAGATGAGGAGGATATCGTGCGCGGAGCAGATCGCCCGAAGCCGCTCCAGATAGCCGACCGGCGGCACCAGCACGCCGGTGGAGCCGGCCAGCGGCTCCACGATCACCGCCGCAATGGTATCGGCACCGTGCAGCGCTATCAGCCCTTCCAGCGCATCGGCCCGGTCTGCCCCGTGCGCCGGCTGGCCGTGGCTGAAGGCGTTTTTCGCCAGATCATGCGTGGACGGCAGATGGTCGGTGCCCGGCAGGCCGGGGCCGAACGCGCGCCGGTTGGGCATGATGCCGCCCACCGAAATGCCGCCGAAGCCGGTGCCATGATAGCCGCGCTCACGGCCGATCAGCCGGGTGCGGCCGCCCTGCCCGCGCGCGCGCTGCCACGCGAGCGCGATCTTGAGCGCGGTATCCACCGCTTCCGAGCCTGAATTGGCATAAAAAATCCGGTCGAGCCCCGGCGGCATGATCGCGCCCAGCCGCGAGGCGAGCTCGAAAGCGCCGGGATGACCGAGCTGGAAGGTGGGGGCAAAGTCCATCTCGGCCGCCTGCCGCTGGATGGCCTCCACGATGGGCGCCCGGCCATGCCCGGCGTTCACGCACCACAGGCCGGCGGTGCCATCGAGCAGCTGGCGGCCCTCCGGCGTCCAGTAATGCATGCCGTGCGCGCGGGCGAGCAGGCGCGGGTTGGATTTGAAATAGCGGTTATCGGTAAACGGCATCCAGAAGGCGTCGAGATCGTTGGTGCGCATGGCCGGCGGTCTTTCAGATCAGAGCAGGGCCTCGATGCGCGGCCCAAGCGATTCGGGCGTGGCCGTGGGGGCAAAACGCTCGATCACCCGGCCGTCACGGCCCACGAGGAATTTGGTGAAGTTCCACTTTATCGCTTCCGAGCCGAGCAGGCCGGGGGCGGCCTTTTTCAGGTCGCGGTAGAGCGGATGGGCATCGGCGCCGTTCACCTCCACCTTGGCGAACATCGGAAAATCGACTGAAAACTTGGTCGAGCAGAAACTGGCGATCTCCGCCTCGTCGCCGGGCTCCTGCGCGCCGAACTGGTTGCAGGGGAAGCCGAGCACCGCAAAGCCGCGATCGTGGAAGCGCCGGTGCAGCGCCTCCAGCCCATCATATTGGGGGGTAAATCCGCATTTGGAGGCGGTGTTGACGATCAGCAGCACCTTGCCTGCCCATTCCGCAAGGCTGGTGGTGCGCCCATCGATGGTGGTGAGGCTGTGGCGGGCGAGATCGGTCATCGGCTGGTCTCCGGCAAAGTGGCAGCAGCAAGAGCGGCGCTGAAGTGCCGGCGGCAGAGTGCCACATAGCGTTCATTGCCGCCAATCTCGGTCTGGGCGCCATCGGCAACTGCTTTTCCGCCGGCGTCCACGCGCAAATTCATCGTGGCCTTGGCGCCGCAGCTGCACACGGCCTTTATCTCGGAGAGCACATCGGCAATGGCGAGCAGCACGGCGCTGCCCTCGAACAGGCTGCCGCGAAAATCTGTGCGCAGCCCATAGGCGAGCACGGGGATGCGGAGCACATCGGCAATCTCCGCTGCCTGCCACACCTGGGCGCGGGCAAGAAACTGGGCCTCGTCGATCAAAACGCAATCCACCGGCTGGCGGGCATGGGCCGCGGCCACGGTCTCCAGCAGGTCGGTCTCGGGCGCAAAGGTATCGGCTGCGCTGGCGAGCCCGATCCGCGAGGATATGGTGCCCATTCCGGCGCGCGAATCCAGCGCTGCGGTGAACAGCAGTGGACGCATGCCGCGCTCGCGGTAATTGAAGGCGGCCTGCAGCAGCATGGTCGATTTGCCGGCATTCATCGATGCATAATAGAAGTAGAGCTTGGCCATGCCCGCGCGGTTGTCGGCGGCGGGCGCAGGGCCGTCAAGCAGGAGGATGAAGTCGAATGAGCAGGGCCGCTATCAGCCTGCGCGCCGCCACGCCGGCCGATGTGCCGGCGCTGGAGGCGCTGATCGCCGCTTCCGCCCGCGCGCTCGGGGCCGGGTTTTACAGCATGGCCGAAACCGAAGCCGCCATTACCCATGTTTTCGGCGTGGATAGCGAGCTGGTGCAGGACCGCAGCTATCTGGTGGCCGAGCGCGGGGGCGCGATCGCCGGCTGCGGCGGATGGAGCGCACGGACCACGCTGTTCGGCGGCGACCGTTACCAGGCGCGCGAATCAGGCTGGCTGGACCCGGCGCGCGACCCGGCGCGCATCCGGGCGTTTTTCGTGGCGCCGGAATTTGCCCGGCAAGGGGTGGGCGATGCGCTGCTGGGCGGCTGCGAAGCGGCAGCGCAAACGGCCGGCTTTGGCCGCGCGGCGCTTATGGCAACGCTGCCGGGAGAGCCGTTCTACCGGGCGCACGGCTATGTGGCCGGGCCTTCGGTTACGCTCGATCTGGGCGGGGTGCCGGTGCGGTTCGTGCCGATGGAAAAGCCACTGGCGCCGGACTGAAAGAAGAGCGCCGCAAGAGTGTGGCTATTAGGTCACAAGTGCGGACATTTTACAGCTGCGACAGGTAAACAACTTGCAAACCGGTGCGGGTTGAAGCCTTTTGCCGCTCGAACTGGTGATCAGCGGCGGCGTTAGACCGTATTAAACGTTTTGGTTATCCAGCGACCTGGGGGTCAGGACAAAACATTGCTGCCGCGTGCGGGAAACCGTGCTTCGGACGCAATTTCTTATGCTCATGGCATCAGTCATGGGTTTGGAAAACTGGGTTTAACTGATTAGAAGGACTGAGATAATGCGCTCCAATACCGGACTTTTCACCGCCTCGGCTCGCCTGCGCGGCGTTTCGCTTGCGGCCCTCGCGGTCGCAACCATTGTTTCCGTGCCGGCCTATGCGGCTGCGGCTGAAGACCAGCCGGCCGGTGCAACCGCCCAGGCGCCTTCCGATGCTGACAGCACCATCGTCGTGACCGGCACCCGTCGGACCGACCGCACCGTCGCTGAAAGTTCCGTGCCGGTCGACGTATTCACAGCCGATGATTTCAAGGCACAGCCTGCGCCGCAGCTGCAGACAATCCTGCAGACGCTCGTCCCCTCGTTCAACCAGCAGCGGAACCTGCTGGGCGATGCCTCCGCCTTTGTGCGCCCGCCCACGCTGCGCGGCCTGCCGGCTGACCAGATTCTGGTGCTCGTCAACGGCAAGCGTATGCACCGTTCGGCGCTTGTGCAGGTTGCTGCCGGCGCGCTGAACGCTGGTGCTCAGGGTGCCGATCTGTCGCAGATTTCTGCGCCCGCCCTTGGCCGTGTCGAAGTGCTTCGCGACGGGGCCGCCGCCCAATATGGTTCGGATGCCATCGCTGGCGTGATCAACCTGGGGCTTCGCCGCGACAGCGAAGGGCTCGAAGTAACTGCCCGTTATGGTCAGACCTATCGCGGCGATGGTCAAGATACGCAGTTGACGGCGTTTTGGGGCACCAAATTGGGGGAAGAAGGCGGCTTCTTCAATGTGACCGGTGAGTTTATCGATCAGAATATATTTGATCGCTCGGTCGCCCGCCCGGTGGTGCCGCCGCTGCTCGCGCGCGGTATCACGACCGATTTCCCGACCGGCAACCGGTTGGGCGGCCCGGAAAACCGCGCCTATCGCGTCGTGTACAACATGGAAATGCCCGCCGGCGATACGACGTTCTATTCGTTCGGCAATTATGGCTGGCAGCGCCAGGGTAATGACTTCAACCTTCGCCATCCGGTGAGCATCGTGGCGGCGGACAATGTGACTCCCGTGCCCGGCCGGCCCACATCGGGTGTGATCGGCCGTTCGGTTAATCCGGTTTTCCTTGATCGCGTTGGTGTCGATGCGAACGGCGTAGCCCGGTGGGATGCCAATGGCGCACAGTTCAACATTAACGACAGCGCTGCTTTCCCCGAATTCCGCAACGGCTTCGTGCCGTTTTTTGGAGCGACCAACGAGGACCTCGGCCTGGTTGGCGGCTTCAAGGGTACTGAGCTTGGCCTCAACTACGATGTTTCGTTGATGTATGGGCAGAACGAGATCCGCTACTTCATGAGCGACACAATCAACGCCTCGCTCGGCCCCGATACGCCCACGGATTTCTATATGGGCAAGCTGGTGCAGCGCGAATTCAACTTCAACGCTGATTTCAACACGAGCAAGGAAATCGGCCTGGCCGAGCCGCTGTTCATTGCCTTTGGCGTGGAAGTGCGGCGCGAAGCCTATGAAGTGGGCCTGGGTGACAGCGCTTCATGGCAAGTTGGTCAATTTACCTCGCAGAATCTCTACGGGTGCACCGTTGCTGGTGTATCGGCACCTTGCTCGACGCCAGGCGCTTCTGCACCGACACAATTGTTCAACACCAATGGCACCCCGCGTGTGTCAACCGCCCTGCCCGGTTCCAACGGATTCCAGGGCTTTGGTCCGGATTCGGTGACCGAGCTCGGCCGCAACAATTACTCGGCCTATCTCGACTTTGAAGCGACCGTGGTCGAAGGTCTCGATGTTGGTGTCGCTGCCCGCTACGATTATTTCAACGATTTCGGCTCCACTTTTAACGGCAAGATCAGCGCACGTTGGGCCATCAACGACGCAATTGCGCTGCGCGGCGCTGCCTCCACCGGCTTCCGCGCCCCGACGCCTGGCCAGCAGGCCACCCAGAACCTCACCACCGGCTTTCCTTTCGGTTCGGTGGTGCCGCTGGGCGTGGTGACTGCGCGCGGCGACAGCGAGCTAGGCCAATTCTATCAGGCTCAGCCGCTGCGTCCGGAAAAATCGGTCAACTTCTCGGCCGGCGTGGTGCTGACACCGGGCAGCGGCTTCAACGTGACCCTGGACCTCTACCAGATCACCGTGCGTGACCGTATTGGCGTGACCTCCAACATCAACGTGGCTGGCGATCGCGCCACGCTGGTTGCGCTGGGCATTCCGGGCGCGGCCGAATTGGGCGCTGTGCGCTATTTCACCAACGCCTTCCGTACCCGCACCCGTGGTGGCGATATGGTAATTCAGCACAGGGCCGATACTGACTTTGGGCTCTTCAACACCAGTCTCGCGGTCAACTACAACCGGACCAATGTGACGGATTTCACAAGATTGTCGGGAGCAACGCTGCCAGTCGGCTTGCAGCCATCATTTGAGCCGATCAACGGCGTCACCCGCTTCAACATTGCCAATGCTGTGCCGCGCTGGCGGGCAGTATTGTCTGAAACCTTCACCAAGGACATTTTCGATCTGACTGCGCGTCTTAACTATTTCGGTGGCTTCGCCAGCGCGCTCGACCCACAGACCGGAACCCTGGGGCCGACGCCGAGCTCGGGGATCAATACACTGGCCGAAGCACAGGCGCTGTATCCGCAACAGCCGGGAGACTGGACCAGGTCGTTCGGCGCGCAGGCCAGCCTCGATCTTGAAGTTGGCGTTACACTCGAGGAGCGTTATCGGATCGCTGTGGGCGCCCAGAACCTGCTTAACACCTTCCCGGAACGCGAAACCCGCAATATCTATCCCGATACCGGTGGTGCGCTCAATGGCTCCATCTATTCGGATTTCGCGCCTATCGGGCAAATGGGCGGGTTCTGGTACGTCCGCGCTTCCGCCCGCTTCTAAGAGGACGGCGCACCCAAGGCGGTTGCAAAGACGGGCGGCAGGGGTATCCTGCCGCCCGTTGGCGTTTCAACAACCCTGCATTCCCTTCAGGAGATACTTGCATGAAAAAGCTCATCATCGGCCTTGCAGCACTTGGCCTCGGCGCCCTCCCAGTCGCCGCATCGGCACAGAATGTAGAGAAGAACGGCACGCCAAATGGCCGCATTCTGAACAGTGCTGTGGTAAAGGCCGGCGCCAGCACCATCTATCTGTCGGGCAACCTTGCCTCCCCGATCACGCCGGGCGGCAGCGACTATGGCGATACCAAGACCCAGACCCTCAGCACGCTGGGCAAGATCAAGGGCCTGCTCGAAGCGAAGGGCTTTTCGATGAAGGACATCGTGCGGTTTGACGCCTATCTGACCGCAGCTCCGGGCATGGACGGGAAGATGGACTTTGCCGGCTTCAATGCCGGGTTCGCCGAATTCTTCGGTACCACCGAAAACCCGACCACCACCACCCGCACCACCATGCAGATCGCAGCGCTCGCTGCGCCCTGGGGGCTGGTCGAGATTACCGTTATCGCCGCCAAATAAGCCGCAGCAGCCGGCGGCTCAGGTCGCCGGCTGCCCGCCTGCCCGCTCGATGGCGAGCGGCACGATCTCCACGATCATGTCGCCGGGTTGCAGTTCCTTTGACCCGGCCTCCCAAAACCCTATCGGCTCACCGGCCCGGTATATGCGCAAGCCAAGGCCGGAGGTGATAGCGGCCAGCGGCTTGCCGATCTCCGCCGTCTGCACCGCGCGTTCCACAAGCGCCACGCGGCCATCGGCAGCCGCCAGATCGCCCATGTAATCGGCAATATGCGAGCCATGGCAGGCGCCGGCGAGCAGCAGCCCGGCAAAGCTCGCCGGGTTGATGACCGTATCGGCACCGGCGGTGCGCGCCAGCGGCTCGTTGTCGGGGTTGCGGATGACCGCGCGAATGGGGGTCTGCGCCGCCAGCCCGCGCGCGGTAAGGGTTACCAGAATGGAAGTATCGTCGCGCCCGGTAGCAACGATGATGGCCCTCGCCCGCTCGACATGGGCGGCGGCCAGCGTGCTGTTGCGGGTGGCGTCGGCGTCCATCACGTTCACGCCCAGATTGCCCGCCTCGGCACGGGCGACCGCGTTTTGATCGATCACCACGATCTGCGCCGGCGCCTGGCCCCGGCGCAGAAGCTCGGCCACCGCTTCGGCGCCGCTCTCCCCAAAGCCGGCAACGATGATATGCCCTTGCAGGTCTTGCTGGATCCGGCTCATCTTAAATCGCTCCCAGGCGCCGCGCAGAACGAAATCATAGGCCGAACCGACAAAGATAAGCCAGACGAACAACCGGATGGGCGTGACCACAAAGGTATCGAACATCCGCGCGCTCGTTGAGACCGGCACGATGTCCCCGTAGCCCACGGTAGTCACGGTGACGACCGTGAAATAGACGATATCGAGAAAGCTGATGACGCCGTCGCTGCCGTCCTTCAGCCCTTCGCGGTCCACCCAATGGCCCAGAATGGCGATGGAGACGAGCCCGAGCACCAAGGCCACCCGAAAAGTCAGCGACTGCCAG
>JBBQIP010000019.1:0-20083 GCA_038325045.1 Sphingomonadales bacterium | reverse complement strand
TATGATGTGAAGAAGCGGACGGGTGACGGGGCGTGCCCGTTCAACAGCCTGTATTGGGATTTTCTGCGCCGGAACCGCGACAGGCTTTCGGACAACCACCGGCTGTTCCGGATGTACCATGGCTGGGACCGGTTCGAGCCGGCGGAGCAGGAGCGGATACAGGCGCAGGCGGCCGGGTTTCTGGAAACGCTCAAGCCGCGCTAGAGCATGCGGCAGCGATGCTTGCCGTGACCCGCCTTTCCCTTACCGACATGCGCAGCCATGCGGCGCTGACGCTGGAGGCCGGCGCCGGGCTGGTGGTGCTGAGCGGCCCCAACGGGGCGGGCAAGACCAATGTGCTGGAGGCGCTATCGCTGCTGGCGCCGGGGCGGGGGCTGCGCGGGGCCGCACTTTCTGAAATGGCGCGGGTGGGCGGCGCGGGGGGCTTTGCGGTGGCGGCGCGGCTGCAGACCGAAGGCGGCGCTGTGGAGCTGGGCACAGGTGCGGCCGCTGCAGCGCCCGAGCGGCGGCTGGTGCGGATAAACGGGGCGGCGGCCCCGGCGGCGGCGCTGGGGGAATGGCTTTCGGTGGTGTGGCTGACGCCGGCGATGGACCGGCTGTTTGCCGATACGCCCGGCGCGCGGCGGCGGTTCCTTGACCGGCTGGTGCTGGCGTTGGAGCCGGGGCATGGGCGGGCGGTGCTGCGCTATGAGGCGGCGATGCGCGCGCGCGGCCGGCTGCTGGCGGCGGGCAGTGCCGATTCCGCCTGGCTGGCAGCGCTGGAGGCGGCGATGGCCGAACACGGCGCGGAACTGGCCGGCAACCGGGCGCGGGTGGTGGCGGCGCTGGCGGAGACGCTGGCGGCGAGCCCGGCGGACGGGTTTCCGCGCGCGGTGATTGCGCTGGAGGATGCGAGCCCGGCCGAGCTGGCGCCGGCGCTGGCGCGCAGCCGGGGGGCCGATGCTGCCGCCGGCCGCGCGCTCATTGGCCCGCACCGGGCCGATCTGGTGGTGGTGAACGGGGCGAAGGACGAGCCCGCTGCGCGCGGATCGACCGGCGAGCAAAAGGCGCTGCTGATTGCCATATTGCTGGCCCATGCGCAGGCGGTGCGCGCTGGCGGCCGGCCGCCGCTGCTGCTGCTCGATGAAGTGGCGGCGCATCTGGACGGCGAGCGGCGGCGGCTGTTGTTCGGGCATCTGCGGGCGCTGGGTGCGCAATGCTGGTTGACCGGCACCGATGCGGCGCTTTTCGAAGGTGCTGACCCTGTGACGCATTTCAGCTTCTAGGCGGGGGCGATGGCTGAAACCGGACCCGCCGCGAGTGTGGCTGCCAATTGGCGGGCCGATGTGCCGGCATCCATCGTGTCGGCGCTGGTGGCGCTGCCGCTGTGCCTTGGCGTGGCGGTGGCATCGGGCGCGCCGCCGATTGCCGGGTTGATTGCGGGCATTGTGGGCGGGCTGCTGGTCGGCGCGCTAAGCCGGTCTCCGCTTTCGGTTTCCGGGCCGGCGGCGGGGATGACGGCGATTGTCTTTAGCGCCCTTCAGACACTGCCGAGCTATGGGACATTTCTGCTGGTGGTGTGCCTTGCGGGGCTTATCCAGCTGGTGTTTTCGGTGCTGAGAGGCGGCGCGCTGGCGGATCTGGTGCCGCCCTCGGTGGTGATCGGCATGCTCGCCGCCATCGGGCTTATCCTGATATTGCGGCAGCTGCCCTATGCGGTTGGGCACACCGGCTACGGCGAAGCGCGGCTGGCAGCGCTGTGGAGCGGCGGCGCCAGCGGACTGGCCGGGTGGCTGGCGGCGGCGGCGCGCGATATCGTGTGGGGATCGGCGCTGGTGGCGGCGCTGGGGCTGGTCTTCCTGTTCTGGTGGGATGGTGCAAGGCCGCAGCAGGGCCTGTGGCGGCTGCTGCCGGGGCCGCTGGTGGTGGTGCTGGCATCGGTGGCGTTGAACGGCCTGTTCCGGACGGCGGCGCCGGCGCTGGTGATGACCGCCGACCAGCTGGTGAAGGTGCCGGTGGCGACCAGCCCGGAGGCGCTGGCCGGGCTGCTGCTCCTGCCCGAGTTTGGCGCCATCGGCAGCCCGGAGGTATGGACGCTGGCGGTGACGCTGGCGATCGTGGCCAGCCTGGAGACGCTGCTGAGCATCAAGGCGGTCGATCTGATTGACCCGCTGCGGCGGGTGACCGACCGCAACCGCGAGCTGCTGGCGCAGGGCTTCGGCAATCTGGCTTCGGGGCTTGCGGGCGGGTTGCCGGTCACCTCGGTGATCGTGCGCTCATCGGCCAATGTGGAGGCCGGCGCCAGAACCCGCGCCTCCACCATTTTGCACGGCGGCTGGCTGCTGCTGGCGGTGCTGCTGATCCCGGCCGCGATGAACCTGATTCCGCTGGCAGCGCTGGCGGCGGTGCTGCTCAATTCCGGCTACAAGCTGGCCAAGCCGAGCCTGTTCGTGACCCGGTGGCGGCAGGGCTGGGCCGAGTTTCTGCCGTTTTTGGCAACGGTGGTGGCGATCCTGCTAACCGATCTGCTGATCGGTATCGTGACCGGGCTGATCGTATATGCTGCCTCCAGAGCCGGGCGCTGGCTCTGGCGGGGGATGAGGCGATGAGCCCGGAACGCGCAACCGCCGGCTGCTCGTGCTGCAGCGGAGTGGAGCAGGGATGACCCGGCCCCGCTTTTCATGCTTTAACCGTGAGCATGGTTGAACCCTCCTCTCCTGCCCGAACCGCCGGCTCGCATTGGCGGGCCGATATTCCGGCTTCCATCGTGGTGGCGCTGGTGGCGCTGCCGCTTTGCCTGGGGGTGGCGGTGGCATCGGGGGCGCCGCCGATTTCGGGGTTGATTGCCGGCATTATCGGCGGGTTGCTGGTGGGTGCTGTCAGCCGCTCGGCGCTTTCGGTCTCCGGCCCGGCGGCGGGGCTTACGGCAATTGTGTTCAGCGCTATCGAGACGTTGCCGAGCTTCGAGGCGTTTTTGCTGGCGGTGTGCCTGGCGGGGTTGATCCAGCTGGTATTTTCGGTGGCCAAAGGAGGCGTGCTGGCAGAATTCGTGCCCAGCTCGGTGGTCATCGGCATGCTTTCGGCAATCGGGCTGATCCTGATCTTGAAGCAGCTGCCGTATGCGATTGGCTATACCGGGGATTATGAGGGCAGCTTTGCGTTTTTGCAGCCCGACGGGGAGAACACTTTTTCCGAGCTGTTGGTGATGGCGGGTCGGGATATTCTGTGGGGATCGGCGCTGGTGGCGGCGGTTAGCCTGGCGTTTCTGTTCTGGTGGGACAAGGCGAGGCCGAGGACCGGCCCATGGCGGCTGCTGCCGGGGCCGCTGGTGGTGGTGGCGGCGGCGGTGGCGGCAAACGCGCTGTTTGCGGCCATGGCGCCGGGGCTGGTGATCACGGCCGAGCATCTGGTCGAGGTGCCGGTGGCGGGCAGTGCGGCGGAGTTTGCGGGGCTGCTGCGGCTGCCCGATGTTTCGGTGATTGCCGATCCGGCGGTGTGGATTGTGGCGGTGACTTTAGCGATTGTGGCCAGCCTGGAGACGCTGCTGAGCATCAAGGCGGTGGACGAGCTGGACCCGCAGCGGCGGGTGACCGACAAGAACCGCGAGCTGCTGGCGCAGGGCCTGGGCAATTTCGCCTCGGGGCTTATCGGCGGCCTGCCGGTCACTTCGGTGATCGTGCGGTCTTCGGCCAATGTGGATTCGGGCGGCGAGACCAAGCGATCGACCATGCTGCACGGCGGCTGGCTGGCTCTGTCGGTGTTGCTGGTGCCGGCGATCATCAACCTTATTCCGCTTTCCGCGCTGGCGGCGATCCTGATCCAGACCGGCTACAAGCTGGCCAAGCCGAGCCTGTTCGTGGCGCGCTGGAAACAGGGGCTCACCCAGTTCGTGCCTTTTCTGGTAACGGTGGTGGCCATTTTGTTCACCGACCTGCTGGTGGGTATCACGATCGGGCTGGTGGTGGGCTTCGGCTTCGTGATCGCGCGCAACTTCCGCCCGGCGGTGAGCCTGGTGTCGATGGACGGCGCGGTGATGGTGCGGGCGCGGCGCGACCTGTACTTCCTCCACAAATACCAGCTGGTGCAGGCGCTGGCGCAAGTGCCGGACGGGGCCGACCTGATAATCGATCTTTCGAGCACCACTTTTGTGGACCTTGATAACATCGATGTTCTGAATGGTTTCATCAAGGGTGCGCCGTACCGCGATATCCGCGTGCAGGTGAAGGCCGACCCGGCCGGGCGCACGGCGCCGCTGATAAATGCGCCGACGATAAGCATTTCCATGCAGGAGCGCGGCGAGCCGATGGGGCTGCCACACGGAGCCGGGGCATGAACGTCTATACCCAGCTCATCCTCGCCAACCGCGCCTGGGTGGCCGAAAAGCGGCAGGACGACCCCGACTATTTCGCCCGCCACGCCGGGCCGGAGGCGCCGGTGTTCATGTGGATCGGCTCGTCCGATTCCCGGGTGGTGCCCGAGCGGATTACCCGCTCGCCGCCGGGCAGCCTGTATATCCACCGCAACCTCGGCAACGTGGTTTCATCGGATGATGCCAGCATGATGGCGGCGGTGGAGCATGCGATCTTCGATCTGGGCGTGCGCCATATCATCTTGTGCGGCCATTATGCTTGCACCAGCCTGGCGGCGGCGCTGGCCGGAAAGGACGAGGGGCCGACCGGGGCATGGCTGGCGCCCGCACGCGCGGTGTACGCCGCGCACCGCCAGGAGATTGATGGCGCCGGCGATACGGACGCGCGGCTGGCGAGGTTTGTGGAGCTCAACGTGCGCGCCCAGCTGTTGCGGCTGGCAGCAACGACATCGGTGCAGGCGGCCTTTGCGCAGGGAATGCCGCTCGGACTGCACGGCTGGGTGTATGATCTGCGCGACGGGCTTATCAAGCCGCTGCTTGAGCTGGATGGCAGCAGCAACCTTGGCGAGGTGCCCAGCCCGGCACCGGTGCTGGCAAAGCTCGGCTGAGGCTCAAGCGGGCACAAAGGCTCATTGGCGCTTGGGCATGAAACCCCACTTCTTCCTGTAATAATGCGCGCGAACTGCTTATACCCTGCGCATGAGCGATGACAGCAGCAACCCCGACAATGAATATGGCGCGGATTCGATCCAGGTGCTTCGAGGCCTGGAGGCGGTCAGGAAGCGGCCGGGCATGTATATCGGCGATACCGATGACGGCTCGGGCCTGCATCATATGGTGTTCGAGGTTTCCGACAATGCCATTGACGAGGCGTTGGCGGGCTATTGCGACCGGATCGATATCACGCTGAATGCCGATGGATCGGTGAGCGTGACCGACAATGGTCGCGGCATCCCCACCGGCATCCATTCGGAGGAAGGCGTTTCAGCGGCCGAGGTCATCATGACCCAGCTGCATGCGGGCGGGAAGTTCAACAATTCGGACGAGAATGCCTATAAGGTTTCGGGCGGTCTGCACGGCGTGGGGGTGAGCGTGGTCAACGCGCTTTCCGAATGGCTGGAGCTGACCATCTGGCGCGACGGGGCCGAGCATTGGATGCGCTTCAGGCATGGCGATGCAGAAGCGCCGCTGAAGCAGACCGGCACCGCCGATGGCAGGCGGGGCACCAAGGTGACCTTCCTGCCCTCGCCCGCCACGTTCAAGACCGTGGAGTTTGATTTTGCCCGGCTGGAGCACCGGTTTCGCGAGCTGGCGTTCCTGAATTCGGGCGTGCGGCTGTTCCTGCATGATGCGCGCCATGCCGAGGCGGCGATGGTGGAGCTGTTTTACGAAGGCGGGATTGCCGCTTTCGTGCAATATCTCGACCGGTCCAAGACACCGCTGTTTCCCGCCCCTGTGGCGATTACCGGCCGCGCCGGCGATATCGGCATCGATGTCGCGCTGCAGTGGAACGACAGCTATCATGAGCAGGTTCTCTGCTTCACCAACAATATTCCTCAGCGCGATGGCGGCACGCATCTGGCGGCGTTCCGCGCCGCCCTCACCCGCACCTTGAACGTCTATGCCGAGAAATCGGGCCTGTTGAAGAAGGAAAAGGTGAGCCTGACCGGCGATGACATGCGCGAGGGGCTGACCGGCATTGTCTCGGTAAAGCTGCCCGACCCCAAGTTCAGCTCGCAGACCAAGGACAAGCTGGTTTCAAGCGAAGTGCGGCAGCCGCTGGAAAGCCTGATTGCCGAGCGGCTGGAGATCTGGCTGCAGGAGAACCCGGCGCCGGCGCGGGCGATTGTGGGCAAGATCATCGATGCCGCCGCCGCCCGCGAGGCAGCCAAAAAGGCGCGCGACCTGACCCGGCGCAAGGGGGCGCTCGATATCGCCTCGCTGCCCGGCAAGCTGGCGGATTGCCAGGAGCGGGACCCGGTGAAATCCGAGCTGTTTCTGGTGGAAGGCGACAGCGCCGGCGGCAGCGCCAAACAGGGGCGCGACCGGCAGTTTCAGGCGATTTTGCCGCTCCGGGGCAAGATTTTGAACGTGGAGCGGGCGCGGTTCGACCGGATGCTCTCCAGCCGCGAAATCGGCACCATGATCCAGGCACTGGGCACAGGCATCGGCCGCGACGAGTTCAAGCTGGAGAAGCTGCGCTACCACAAGATCGTGATCATGACCGATGCCGATGTGGACGGCGCGCATATCCGCACGCTGCTGCTCACCTTCTTCTACCGGCAGATGCCCGAGCTTATTCGCGGCGGGCACCTCTATATTGCCCAGCCGCCGCTCTACAAGGTGGCGCGCGGGCGATCGGAGGTTTACCTGAAGGACAATGCGGCGCTGGAGGAATATCTGGTGGATGCAGGGCTTGGCGGGCTGGTGCTGGAAACCAGCGGCGCCCAGCGCGGCGGCGACGATCTGCGCGCGCTGGTGGACCATGCCCGGCGCTTCCGCGCGCTGATGGATTTCGTGCCACGCCGCTACCCGGCGCTGGTGGTGGAGGCGCTGGCGCTGAACGGCGGGCTGGCCCCGAATCTGGACAGCGCCGGCGCGCGCACGGCCGCCACCGCCACCGCAAACTGGCTCACCGCCGGGGATAGCGACGGCGCGCTATGGAGCGCCGAGCCGGCAGCCGAGGGCGGCTATCTGCTGCGCCGCGACTGGCGCGGGGTGGCGGACCATCACCTGATCGATGCCGGCTTCCTCACCTCCCCCGAAGCGCCCCGGCTGCACGCGCTGGCGAGCATCGAGGCCGCCACCTATGCCGGCCAGGCGCGGCTGGGCACAGCCCGCATAACCCGGCCATCGGACCTGCTTTCAGCGGTGCTGGAGGCCGGCCGCAAGGGGCTCTCCGTGCAGCGCTACAAGGGGCTTGGCGAAATGAACGCCGAACAGCTGTGGGAAACCACGCTCGACCCGGCCGCCCGCACGCTGCTCCGCGTAACCGCCGACGAGGCCGACCTCGCCGACGACATCTTCTCGCGGCTGATGGGCGATGTGGTGGAACCCCGCCGCGCCTTCATCCAGGACAATGCGCTGAACGTGGCCAATCTGGACGTTTGAGGGAAGCAGCCTCCGGCGGCTCCGGCCCCCGATTTTTGGCGATTGCGCCGGGAGGCGATGGTCGGCTTTCAGCGACCGGGTTTTGCCGGCAGCCGACGTGCCCGCTCAGGAGCGGCGCGCGATGCAAAAGTGATTGTGCGGCACAGTTCGGCGGCGCACCATCGACCTAACCCTCAGGATGCGCGGAAACAGGATGCCCAACCGGCCAGAATCAGCACGCAGCGGCATGGGCAGTGGAGCTGCAGGTGGGCGCTGGCGCTTGATTGCGGTCGTCGCGTTGGTCTGTGCCGTCCTTGTCGCGGCGATCGGCTGGTGGTTTCTTCGCCCGGCTGAAGTGCCGGTGGTCATGGTCAAGGCCGGGCGTGTCGAGATTGTGCTGTCCGTTGTTGGGCGTGTCAGGCCGAGACAGCTTGTCGATGTGCGCGCCCGCAATGCCGGGCAGGTCGTCCAACTATTGCACGATGAGGGCGATATGGTTGCTGCGGGCGCGCCGCTCGCGATTGTTCGTTCCGCAATTGAACAGGCGCAAACCCAGGCCGAAGCTGCACGCGAACAGTCAGCAGAAGCGCAGGTAACGCGGGCTCGGCTCGCATTCGAGCGCACGCAAGCGCTCGCCGGTCGTGGCTTTGCCACTCGTGCCTCACTTGACGAGGCGCGCGCGGCCCTGCTTTCGGCCAACGCCACCCTGGCTGCTGCCTCTGCCACGCGCCGCGCCGCCGCCGCGCGCACCGGCGAGTTCACCATCCGCGCACCGATGGCGGGCATTGTGCTGGTGCGGCCTATCGACAATGGTCAGCTGGTCTCGCCCGAAACCACCCTGTTCCAGCTCGGTTCGGGCGATGCAGTGGAACTCCGCGCCGAAGCCGACGAAGCCTATGCCGATGCGCTTCGTCCCGGCATGGCCGCGCGGGCGGCACTCACCGGATCGGATGCGGTGTTCGCGGCGCGCATCACCGAAGTGTCGCCGCGGGTGGACCCTGTTACCGGAGGCAGGGCGATCAGGCTCCAGCCTGTTGACGGCGGCCAGATTCCGGCCGGCCGGTCGGTGGATATAACGATAATCGTGGCGCGGCGCGAAGCCGGCATCGTGGTTCCGCGACAGGCCGTTATCAACGCAACGACCGCGCCTGCGGTCTATATTGTCGATGCAGGCGGTATCGTGCGGGAACGGGCGATCACCATCGCCGATTGGCCATCGCGCGATGCCATTGTGGAACGCGGCCTTGCCGGCGGCGACCGTGTCGTTCTCACCCCTGCCGAAACAGCGCCGGCGGCCCGGGTGCGGGCGCAGCCCGTCACGCCGAAGTAAGCGCGGGCCTGATGTTCGCGCTTGTCGTTGCCCGTCGCTATCTTTTTTCCAACCCGGCGCAGACGGTGCTGCTGATCGCAGGCGTTGCTCTGGGTGTAACCGCCTTCGTGTTCATCACCGCGCTGATCGAGGGGCTGGCGATCCGGCTGACCGACGATATCACGGCCAACAGCGCCCATGTCTCGCTGGAACAAGAAGTCCGGGTAGCGCGTGTGCTGCCTGGCCCGGCAGCCGATGTGCAGTCCGTTGCGCTGGTGTCCACCTTCCAGCGCCGCCAGATCCGCGCCTGGGCGCCCATAGTGGCGCTGTTGCGCAGCCAGCCGCTGGTCTCCGCTGTCAGCCCGCAAATTTCAGGCAGCGCCTTTCTGGTGAAGGGGGAAGCGGTGGCTCCGCTGGCCGTGACCGCGGTCGATCAATCGGCGCTTGATGCCATTTTTCCGATTACCACGAAGATCATCAGCGGTGATGCGGATCTCGGCGCAGATGGCCTGTTGATAGGCGCGCAACTGGCCGAAAATCTCGGGCTTTCCGCGGGCCAAACGGTGCTGCTCCGTACCGATCGCGGGGAGGACCGGCTGTTGACCGTGCGCGGCACCTTCCGCACCGGGTTGCTCAATCTGGACGAAAGAGTCGTCTTCCTGTCGATCCGCACGGCGCGGCCGCTGTTTCGACTGCCCGAAGGTGTGACCAACATCGAAGTGAAGTTGCACGATCCGGGCCGCGCCCGCGAATTTGCCGCCTTCCTGCATGAGGCCACCGGCCTGCGCGCCACCTCCTGGCAGGAGCGCAACACCAACCTTGAAGGCGCGCTGATCGCGCAGGCCCGAACCGGTATTCTGATCCAGATCTTCTCGCTGATCTCCGTGCTGATCGGGATAGCCAGCGCGCTCAGCCTTTCGGCCAATCGGCGGCGCGGTGAGATCGGCATCATGGGAGCCTTTGGCGTGGCCCGTCGGTTCATCGCCGCGGTGTTCGTTCTGCAGGGTCTGTTGATCGGCGTGGTCGGTGCCGGCATCGGCTGCCTGACCGGTTTTGCCCTATGTTCCTGGTTGGAAACGCTAACCAAGGCTGACGGCACGATGGTATTGCCCATTGCGCCTGGCGAAGGGGGCTATGTCGCGGTATTTGTCTTGACCACGATAGGCGCTGTTCTGGCCTCCGTCATCCCGGCCAGATCGGCGGCACGGCTCGATCCGCTGGAGGCCATCCAGCAATGAGCGATGTGCTGGAAGCCCATGGGATCGCCATGACGTTCCGCAACGGGGACGAATTGACCGAGGTGCTGAAGGGGGTGGAACTTGCCCTGCAATCCGGCGAGCTGGCCGCGCTGCTGGGGGCGTCGGGTTCGGGAAAATCTACCCTGCTGTCAATCATCGGCCTGTTGCTGCGGCCCAGTGCCGGCAGCATCACCATCGCCGGCCAACGGGTTGACGCGCTGTCGGAGGCTGAGCGCGCCCGGTTCCGCAACCAGCGGCTGGGCTTCATCTTTCAGTTCCACCACCTGCTTCCCGATTTTACCGCGACAGAAAATGTGGCGTTTCCAGCTGCTGCTCCAGCGGGGCGGATGACTGAAGCCATGCGGCAGCGCGCCCGCGCATTGCTGGACCGGGTGGGCTTGGCCGACCGCATGGATTTTCCAGCCACACGCCTTTCCGGCGGCCAGAAGCAACGGGTCGCCATCGCGCGGGCGCTGATGAACAGCCCCGCCTTGATCCTGGCTGACGAACCAACGGGCAGCCTTGACCGTGTCGCAGCTGAAAAGGTGCTGGACCTGATGCGGGAGGTGAACCGCGAGGATAAGGCGACCTTTCTGATCTGCACCCACGACGAGCATGTTGCGGCCCGCTGCTCGCGTCGCATCCTGGTGAAGGATGGGCGCGTCGAGACACAGAACGGCGCAAAATCAACTTGAACGCATGATCGGTGCCGAAACTGATTATCCCGTGACTGCCAGCCGCCGCCCAGTGCTGGGATACGCGGCGCGTCCGGACGGCATCGAAGCAGCCTGAGCGGACCGTGCGACCTTAGAAGCGGGTGCCCAGCCGCACGCCGAACACCCGTGGGCTGGGCAGATAGGCGAGCAGCGCCCGGGCGGGTGCAAAGCCTTCGGAGCGGCCCGGATCAACCGTGCGCTGGGTTGTTTCGATGGTTCGGTTGTCGAAGATGTTGTCGACATAGGCCAGTATCGACGAATTGCGCCATTCCACGCCGATGCGGGCACCAACCCGCCAATAGCCGGGCAGCGTTGACAAATTGGCTTCATCGACAAAGCGCTGCGAGCGGCCTTGGCCATTCAGGATCGTGAACCAGCTTGCCCCGCTGCTGCCGAGCGGCTGCCGCACTTCGCCGGTGAGAAAAACGGCGTGACGCGGGCTTCGGCCAACATCATTGCCGGAAAAATCACCGCAGATATTGCCGGCTTCGGCGCGGAACTGGTCGGACGAGGACTGGCCGGATGGCACACCGCAATCGGTGAAAGCCTGTGCAGGCGAGCCCGGCGGCGGCCCCTGCACAAAGCGCTCGAAGGTCGCGTGGGTATAGGCATAGTTGACGCCCAGGCGCAGCCAGTCGGTAGCGCGCAGGTCAAGGTCAACCTCGGCCCCATAGATACGCACCTTGCCGGCATTGACGATGCCCGAGCCGACGACGACCGCTCCACCCTGCGAGGTACTGGCTTGCTGCACGCCGATCTGCTGGTCGGTATAATCGTTGAAATAGGCATCGGCATTGAGCGTGAGGCGGTTGTCCAGCCACATGGACTTGATGCCGGCCTCATAGGCTTTCACCCGTTCCGGTTGATATTGCTGATCGTTGAACTCGATGATTTCATTGGTATTATACCCGCCCGGCTTGAAGCCTTCGGAAAAAGAGGCATACAGCAGCACGTCATCGGAGGCGCGATATTCAAGCGTGAAGCGCGGGGTGAGCCGCTCCGACTTCAGAGTGGCGTCGCGCGGGCATGCAACGACTTGGCCGGGGCCCGGCAACGAGCCATTGGCCTGCCCCGGCAGGCAGACCGGCACCAGTTGCGACAGCGAGACATCCTGGATGCGGAAACCGGGGATGGCGAAGCGCAGCTCCTCATAGTTCCAGCGCACTTCGGCAGCCAGTTTCAACCGGTCGGTCATTTCCCATTCCGCACTGGCATAAACGCCCACATAATCGGTGTTGCGCTCTGTGGTTTGCGGGAAAGCGAAATCGGGTTTCGGCGCGCTGGACAGGAAGAAGGGCGGCCCGGCAAGGGGCGACGCAGAGTTGCGAAGCCAGAACTGCGCGCGGTTGGTTACCGACGATGTTTCCGAGAATATCTGCCCGCCGATCAGAACATCGACTTTGCCGAAGCGCCGATTGAAGCGCAGTTCGTGATCGAAGGTGCGGTTGCGGAAATCCAGCACCTGGAAGGCGTTGAGCGAGAGCACGAAGCCGGGCGGCCCGGCGAAATTGCTGTAGTCGCCGTCCTGTTCCAGGGTGGATTCGTTATCGAGATGGCCGAACCGGTAGGTGAGCGATCCCCAATCGCCGGTCCAGCGCAGCTGCAGCGTCGCGATATCCTGCGCCAATGTCATGCCCCGCATCGGCGCTCCGGTGAAGGGATCAGCGCTCAGATCGATATCCTGTTCACGGGCACTGACCGCGCCGGCAAAAGTGCCGCGCGTGCAGTTGACCTGCTGCGGCGGGCTGAGCCCGGCGAGATTGGCCGGGCAAGGCAGGATGGAGGGTGCCCCGGGCGCTGGTGCAAAACGGCCACCCGGCACCGGCAGACGCGTGTTGGCGGTCAGCAGTGCCGTTGGCATCTCGCTCATGCGTTGATCAAGCCGGATATAGCGGGCGGTGAGGTCGAGCCCGTCGGCGATCTTGACCAGCAGTGCGGCGCCCAGCCCTTCCGTGCGGTTGGCGCCAAGCTTCCCGCCGGTCACCGGGTTGCGGTAAAAGCCGTCGCGGTCGCTGAACACGCCGTTGACGCGCAGGGCAACGCGGTCCTTGATCAAGGGGAGGTTGATGGCGCCGTCGATAGCGTACAGGCCGCCGCCCGCAATCTCGGCATTGACCCGGCCTTCCAGCTCCATCTGCGGCGATCGGCTGACGAAATTGATGGCGCCGGCAAAGGCGTTGCGGCCCCACAGCACGGATTGTGGGCCCTTCACCACCTCGATCCGTTCCAGATCGAACAACTGGGTGTTCACTGCCGCGCCGCCACCGGCAATCACCATATTCTCGCCAGACAGGTCCAGCCCATCGAGCAGAATGGCGACAGAGGGGCGGCCGCGCTCGGACTGCATGCCCCTGATTGCGGGGCGCGTATCATTGAGGAAGCCGCCCATGTCGTAGGTCAGGCCCGGCACCTGGCGGCTGAGATCCTCCACGGTGCGCAAGCCTTCGCGCTCGATGGTCTTATCATCGATAACCCGGATGGCGATCGGCACATCCTGCATCACTTCGTTGCGCTTGCGCGCCGTCACCACGATCTCGGCATCGATGATCATGTTTTCCGCGGCTGCTGATACAGCCGCCCCCTCGGCCTTGGCTGCGCCGGCAACCGTGACAACCAAAGCGCCACCAAGCCCGCAGAGCAGGGCGCGGCGAATAGTTACTGACTGCATCTGAAATCCAGACCCCCTGAGGCTGAGCCGAGCGCCATTGCACTGCAGGAAAGCGACCCGCCTCGTTCAGCAAGGCTCGTTATCCGCGATCATGCCACTGTCAAGCCACGGCGCCTAAACAGCAGAGGGATAGCCCATGCCCTGAGCGCCGCCCCCAGCCGCCGGAGGCAACTGAACCTAGGAAGCCGGCGGTGTCTGCCAGCCGCCCCCCAGCGCCTTGAACACCGCGATCTGGGCGGTGGTGAGGGCGGCGTTGCTGGCGGCGAGGTCGGCGTCGGCGGCGGCGAGGGTGCGTTCGGCGTCGAGCACGGCGAGGAAGCTGTCGCGGCCGGCGCGGTAGCGCAGGCGGATGATGCGGGCGGCTTCGCCGCTGCGTTCGCTGGCGCGGGTGAGTGCGCGGTTGCGTTCGATGACGCCGGCGTAATCGCTTAGTGCGGTTTCGGTTTCCTGCAATGCTGCCAATATCGTGCCGTCGAAGGTGGCGACCGCGGCTTCGGTGGTGGCGCGGGCCTGGCGGGTGCGTGCTGCGACGGCGGCGAAATTGGGGAAGCTCCAGCTTATCGAGGGGCCGACACTGAAGCCGAAGCCGGTGGTGGAGATGACATCGCCGGGGTCCACGCCCTGGCCGCTCAGGGTGCCGCCGAGGTTGATGCGGGGGAAGTAATCGGCCTTGGCAACGCCGATGCGGGCGGTGGCGGCGGCGAGCCGGCGATCGGCAGCGCGCACATCGGGGCGGCGCAGCAGCAGGGCGGCGCCGTCTCCGGTGGGGATGGGCTGGCTGAGCTTTGGCGGGGTGGTGCAGGCGGCGGCGCGCGGATCGACCTCGGTGGGTGGCTTGCCGGTGAGCACGGCGAGGCGGAACAGCGCCGCGCGGCGGGCGGCGGCGAAGGCCGGCAGGCTGGCGCGGGTGGTTTCAAGCTGCGCCTGGGCGCGGGCGAGATCGAGCGGCGCGTCGCGGCCCGAGGCGACGCGGCGTTCGGTAAGGGCAAAGCTGTCGGATTGCAGGGTGAGGCTGCGGGTGGCGACAGCGAGTTGCGCGCTGGCCGAACAGGCATCGGCATAGGCGCGCGCGGTTTCGGCCGCCACGCTTACCAGCACGGTATCGCGGGCGGCGGCTTCGGCGGCGGCATCGGCGCGGGCGGCTTCGATGCTGCGGCCTACGCGGCCATAAAGATCGAGCTCATAGGTGGCATCGAGGCCCAGCCGGTAGAAATCGGTGGTGAAATTGGCAGCGCCGCCGGGCAGCAGGATGACCGCGCGCTGCTGGGTGGCGCTGGCGCTGGCGATTGTTTGCGGCAGGCGCGCGGTCCGGCTTTCCGACAGCGAGGCGCGGGCGCGGCGCAGGTTGGCGGTGGCGACCCGCAGATCGGTATTGGCTGCAAACGCCTGGCCGATGAGCGTATCGAGCAGCGGGTCTTCATAGAGCCGCCACCAGCTGTCGGCGGCGGCCGCTGCCGTGGTGGCCTCGGCAGGGGCGCTGGCGAAGGGTGCGGCGGCGGAGGGCGGCACTGGCGGCTTTGTGTAATTCGGCCCCAAGGCGCAGCCGGCCAGCAGCAGCGCGCAGCCGGCCAGCGGCAGCGGGGCGAAAGCGTGCAGGCGCCTCATTCCGCAGCGTCCGCAACCGGCTCGGACAGCGGGCGCCGGCCGAAGCGGGCGGCGGCGGCAGACGCGAGCACATAGAATACGGGCGTGAAGAGGAGCCCGAACACGGTGACCCCGACCATGCCGAAGAACACCGCCGTGCCCAGCGCCTGGCGCATCTCGGCACCGGGGCCGGTGGCGATGACCAGCGGCACCACGCCGAGGATGAAGGCGAAGCTGGTCATCAGGATGGGCCGCAGCCGGGTGCGGGCGGCGGTGGCAGCGGCCTCCAGACGGGTCTGGCCCGACTGTTCGGCCTGGCGGGCGAACTCCACGATCAGGATGGCGTTTTTGGCGGCGAGGCCGATGAGCACGACAAGGCCGATCTGGGTGAGGATGTTGTTATCCATGCCGCGCAGGTTGATGCCGAGGATGGCCGCGAGCAGGCACATCGGCACGATGAGGATGACCGCAAAGGGCAGCGCCAGCGATTCATACTGGGCGGCGAGCAGCAGGAACACGAACACCACCGCCAGCGCGAACACCACGACCACCGTGTTGCCCTGGGTTTTCTCCTGGTAGGCGAGCTCGGTCCATTCATAATCGAAGCCGGCGGGGAGCAGCTTGTCGGCAAGGTCTTCCATGGCGCCCAGCGCCTGGCCCGAGGAGAAGCCGGGAACCCTGTCCCCCTGCAGTTCGGCGGCCGGGAACAAATTGTGGCGGACCACGCGGTACGGCCCGCTGGTGTCGCGCAGCGTGGCCACCGAGCCCAGCGGCACCATGGTGCCCGAAGACGAGCGAACGCGAAGTGCTGTAATATCCGAAGGCACCGAGCGGAACGGCGCATCGGCCTGGGCAGTGACCCGGTAGGTGCGGCCGAACAGGTTGAAATCGTTGATATAGCTTGAGCCGAGATAGATTTGCAGCGTTTCGAAGATGGACGATGGCGAAACGCCGAGCAGCTGCGCCTTGTCACGGTCGATATCGGCATAAAGGCGCGGTGTGCCGGTGTTGTAGAGGCTGAATACCGAGGTGAGCCCCTCGGTCTGGTTGCCCTGCGCCATCATCGGGAAGGTGGCAGCTTCCAGCGCCTGATAGCCGCGGCCACCCCGGTCCTGGATCATCATCTTGCAGCCGCCGCCGGGGCCGATGCCGCGCACCGGGGGCGGCGGGATGACCAGCACATTGGCGCCGGCAATGCCGCCCATTCGGGCGCGCACCCCGGCCAGAATATCATCGCCCGACAGGCCCTTGTCGGCGCGCACATCGAATTCATCGAGTGCCATGAACATGGTGCCGGCGTTGGGGGCGTTGGAGAAGCTGGCACCATCGAGCCCCGCAATCGAGACCACATGATCGACACCGTTGACCTTGAGCGCGGTGTCCACTGCGGTTTTGAGCGCGGCATCGGTGCGTTCCAGGCTGGCGCCCGGCGGCATCTGC
The DNA here is from genome assembly GCA_038325045.1 of Sphingomonadales bacterium. Taxonomy (GTDB): domain Bacteria; phylum Pseudomonadota; class Alphaproteobacteria; order Sphingomonadales; family Sphingomonadaceae; genus Sandarakinorhabdus. Next base: position 3,690 of record JBBQIP010000019.1, on the reverse strand, counting down.
ACCACGCCGATCAGATAGCCCTGGTCCTGCGCCGGGATAAAGCCGGTGGGGGTGGCGATGAGGCGCCAGCCAGCGATGACCAGCAGGCCGGCATAGAGGATAAGCATCAACCCGGTGGTGCGCACGGTGCGCGCGGTGAGCCGGCCATAGCGGCTGGAAAGCCAGTCGAACCCGGCATTGAACTTTTCAGCGAATGCCTGCGGGGTGCGGCGCCAGCCGGTCTCGCGGTGGCCCGGATCGTGCGGGCGCAGCAGTAGCGCTGCAAGTGCGGGCGAAAGGGTGAGCGATACCACTGCCGAGATGAGCGTGGCGGCCGAAATGGTGAGCGCGAACTGCTTGTAGAACTGGCCGGAGACTCCGCTGATGAAGGCGGTGGGCACGAACACCGCGCAGAGCGTGAGCGCGATGGCGATGAGCGCGCCGCCAACCTCGTCCATGGTGCTATACGCGGCTTCGCGCGGGGAGAGGCCGAGCTTCAGCTCGCGCTCCACATTTTCCACCACCACGATCGCATCATCGACCACGATGCCGATGGCGAGGACCAGCCCGAACAGCGACAGGTTGTTCAAGGAATAGCCAAAGGCCGCCATCACCGCGAAAGTGCCCACCAGGCTGACCGGAATTGCCAGCACCGGGATGATCGCGGCGCGCCAGCTCTGCAGGAACACCAGCACCACCAGCACCACCAGAATGATCGCCTCGAGCAGCGTGTCCTCCACGCTCTCGATAGAGGCGCGGACATATTCGGTGGGGTTGTAGGGGATGGAATAGGTGAGCCCCGGCGGGAAATCCGCCTTGGCGGCCTCCATTATGGCGATGATCTCGGCGGCCGTGGCCAGCGCATTGGAGCCGGGGCGCTGGCTGATGCCGAGCCCGATGCCGGGCGCATTGCTCACATAGGCGGAGGTGGCGTAATTGTCGGCGCCCACTTCGATCCGCGCCACGTCGCTGATGCGGACTTCGCGGTTGCCGTCTGCCTTGATGACGATGTTGCCGAATGCTTCCGGCGTTTGCAGCCGGCCCTGAACCTCCACATTGAGCTGGAAACCCGAGCCGCCGCGCCCGAACGGCGGCGCGCCGATGGCACCGGCGGCGACCTGCACATTTTGTGCGCGCAGCGCCGCCACGATCTCGCCGGCGTTGATATTGCGCGCGGCCGCCTTGTCCGGGTCGATCCAGATGCGCATCGAATAATCACGCGCGCCGAAGAAATTGACCCCGCCCACGCCTTCGATGCGGGCGATCCGGTCCCGCAGCTGCAGGGTGGCGTAGTTGGAGACATAATCGAGCCCGAAGGTGCCATCGGGCGAGGAGAGAAACACCACCAACAGGATATCGGGCGAATTCTTGAGGGTGACCACGCCGAACTGGCGCACCGTATCGGGCAGCCGGGGCGTGGCCGAGGTGACCCGGTTCTGCACCAGCACCTGTGCGGTATCGAGATCGGTGCCGAGCTTGAACACCACATTCAAGGTGAGCCGGCCGTCGCTGGTGGACGACGAGGTCATGTAGATCATGTCCTCGACGCCGTTGATCTCCTGTTCCAGCGGCGCCGCCACGGTTTCGGCGATGGTTTCGGCAGACGCGCCGGGGTAGGTGGCGGTCACGCTGATGGTGGGCGGTGCGATCTCGGGATATTGGGCGACCGGCAGGGTGAAATAGGCAACCGCGCCGATGAGCACGATCAGGATCGAGATCACGCTCGCGAAGATCGGCCGATCGATGAAGAAGCGGGAGAAGCGCATCCGGGGCCGGCTCAGTTCGCCAGGTCGCCGGCGGCGCTCGCCGAAGTGGCGGGCGGCTCGGTGATCGGCGGCACGGCGGGGCCGGCGCCGGGTGCGGGCGGCACGATCTTGCCCGCCTTGGGGCTTACCTCGCTGCCGGGCCGGGCGCGCTGCACCCCATCGATTATAACCCGGTCGCCGGCTTTCAGCCCGGAGCGGACCACGCGCAGCCCATCGACCATCGGCCCCAGATCGACCACGCGCGCCTGCACCTTGTTGTCTGCGCCCACCACCAGCGCCACCTTGCGGGTCTGGTCGGTGACCACCGCGGTTTCCGGGATCAGCATGCCCTGGTAGCTGCCCGAGCCGAGCAGGCGCATATGGCCGAACATGCCCGGCGTGAGGAAACCATCGGGATTGGCGATGACGGCGCGGCCGCGAATGGTGCCTGAGCCGGTGTCGAGCGCATTGTCCACAAAGTCCATGCGGCCGCGCCAGCGGTAGCTGGTCTCGTCCGATAGCCGGATCTCGACCGGGTTGGGGGCCACGCGCGAGCTGGGCCTTGTGCCGGCGCGGTTGGCGCGCTGGTATTTGAGATAGACGGCTTCCGAACCGGTGAACACGAAATGGATGGGGTTGAGCGATACCAGCGTGGTCATCACCGTGTTGCCGGCGTCCACATAGGCGCCCACATCCACCCGCCTGTCAGACAGCCGGCCCGCGATGGGGGCGGTGACACGGGTGAAGCCGAGATCGAGCGCGCGTTCACGCTCGGTAGCCTCCGCCGCCGCCTGATCGGCAGCAGCGCTGGCGGAAGTGGCGCGCGCGGTCTCCAGCTCTTCGCGGCTTACCGCATTGTCGGTGAACAGCGCCTCGGTGCGGCCGAGATTGGCCTTGGCCAGCTGCGCCTGCGCGCGGGCGCGCGCCGCCGCTGCGCGGGCCTGGGCGAGCGCCGCCTCGAATGGTCGCGGATCGATGACGAAAAGCAGCTCGCCCTGCTTTGCAAAGCTGCCGTCGCGAAAGCCGATGCGCTGCACATAGCCCGAAACCCGGGGGCGGATTTCCACCGATTGCCGCGCCTCGAACCGGCCGACATAATCATCCCAATCGACAATCGGCTTGATGAGCGGGTTGGCAACGGTGACCGGTGGGGGGCCGCCGCCCGGCCCGCCCGGCCCGCCCGGCCCGCCCGGCCCGCCAGCAGGCTTGTCGGCACTACAGCCGGCGAGCGCAGCGGCAAGGGCCGCAACCAGAAGCGGTTGCCTTAGCATGATCAATCTCCGGGGTGCCGCCCAACTTTCGAGTCGTACTTTAAATAGCCGAGTCGAGCGCCGGCCGCAAAGGCAAACTTCGGTCAGACGCCGAATTCGCCGCTATTGAGGCATCAGAACGGAGCAGATCGGATCAGGGCATATCGTCCATCCACCCGGCATCCACCCAGCGGTTGTGGAGTGGCGCCGGGTCGGTGCTGGCGCCGCCGATGGGCATGCCCGGCGGAATTTCCGGCGCCCGGGCAAGCAGGGTGGCACCTTGTGCCATCCGCTCCGGATCGTCCAGCAGCCGGGCCATGCTGCGCGACCAGGCGGCGGCATCGGTGGTGCCGCCGGGCTTGCCCAGCCGGCCGGCAGCGCGCACCAGCCGGTCTTCGATCTGGGCAGCGACATCGGGGCTGGTATCGGGATCGTGCATGGTGCGGGCCAGCGTGAGCAGGGTGCGGGTGCCGATGCGGCGGCCCACGGGGTTGGCCGTGGTGCCCTCCACCGGCCCGGCCAGCAGCCGGTCCACCAGCGCGCCAATGCCGGGCAGCGACGGATCGCGGCGGTTCTGTTCGTGGAGGCGGGTGAGGCGGGCGGGCGCTAGCAGGCTTTCCAGCACCGCCTGCGCGCCGACATCGGCCGCGACCAGCGGGTCGAACACGGCAGCGCCGGCATTGGCGAAAACCTCGATGGCGAATTGCGGGTTGGTG
>JBBQIP010000018.1:0-20253 GCA_038325045.1 Sphingomonadales bacterium | reverse complement strand
TCACCATCCGCATCGGCTGGGCGAGGTTGTTGACGTTGACGACGAACAGCCCGAGCTTCGGGTCATAGGCGCCGCCGTAGTAATTCACCCCGCCCTGCGTGCCGGGCAGGTTGACGGTGTAGCGATCGAGCCCAATCGGCTGATAGGGGGTGGCGCCCAGCAGCATGTTGTTGTCGTCGACCAGCGCTTCGCACCATGCCTTGTGCTCGGGCGTGTCCTTGTAGAGATTGTCGCGCGACAGGCTGGTCTGGGCGAGCGGCGCCGGCCGCACCGGCCAGGGCTGGGTGGGGGCGGTGCGCTCGCCTGGCACATCGCTGGCCGGTGCCGGACGCTCCTCGATGCCGAACACCGGCTTGCCGTTGCGCCGATCGAGAATGAACATCAGCGAATTCTTGTTGACGGTGGCGAGCGCGGGGATGGTGCGGCCACCCTTTCTGATGTCGATCAACATGGGGGGCGGGGACGAATCCCAGTCCCAGATGTCGTGGTGGGTGATCTGGAAATGCCAGACATATTTGCCGGTTTCGGCGTTCACCGCGACGATCGAGCTGCCGAACAGATTGTCGCCGGGGCGATCGACACCCGAGCGATCGTTGTTGGGGGCGCCGATCGGCATGAACAGCAGCCCGCGTGCCGGATCGGCGGAGAAATAGCCCCAGACATTGGCGCCGGCGCGGTCTTTCCAGCTGTCGCCGCCCCAGGTTTCATGGCCGATCTCGCCGGGGCGGGGCACGGTGCGGAACTGCCACACCAGCTTGCCGGTGCGCACATCCCAGGCGCGCACGTCGCCCAGAGGGCCTTTGGAGGCGGCCGCATCGGGGCTGCCGCCGCCGGTGATGATCAGATCCTTGTACATGAAGGGCGAGGAGGCGAGTACATAGGGCTTGTCGAGGCCGGTCGGCATCACATCGGCGGTGCGCAGGTTGATATAGCCCTCGGTGCCGCCGAAGCCGGGCACAGGAGCGCCGGTGGCGGCGTCGAGCGCATAGACGCGCCCCGAACGGGTGCCCATGATGACGCGCGGGCCATGATCGCGGTTGCCGGGCCACCAGGCGACGCCGCGCACGGCGGGGCGCTCGTTGCCGGGCAGGGTAAACACCCATTTCTCGGTGCCGGTGGCGGCGTCGAGCGCCACTGCGCGGCCATAGGGTGTGGAGATGTACATGGTGCCGTCGATGACCAGCGGCACGGTTTCGGCGGTGACCAGCCGGCTGCCGGCCGAACCGTCGGCGGGCCTCATGTGATAGACCCAGGCCTCGCGCAGCTGGCCGACGTTCTTCGCGGTTATCTTGCCGAGCGTGGAGTGGCGCTGGCCCTCGCTCGACTTGTTGATGGCGGGCCAGTCGGCCGGCGTGGCGGCGGCGAGCGGCGCTGCCAGAATGAGTGCGAGTGCCGTGAAGCTGTATGTCCGCATACGATTATCCCCAAGTGCTGGTTTTGCCGATGACGATACCGCGCCACCGGGCCGATACAAGCAGAAACTGTATACAGAAGCCTGTTCCACGGTCTTTCTCAGGCCAAATCTTTGGGCCGAATGGTGATCCCTACGGGAATCGAACCCGTGTTTTCGCCGTGAAAGGGCGACGTCCTAGACCGCTAGACGAAGGGACCGGCCGGGGAAGCGGCTGGCTAGAGGCAAGGCAGGCTGGCGTCAAGTGCGGCTGCGCAAGTCTGGGCAGGAGTCGGCCCTGCCTGTGGCGGCGGGCCGAATGTAAGGTTCTGCAAAGACAACCATTTTGGACAGTTTACAAAGTGGCAATGTCTTCCGGATTCTGACATAGGCTGTCCAGTTGTTTGGTACAGGTGAAGAAATGTCGGCATTGGCAAGCAAAGCTCTGATGTGTGTGTGCGCCGGCGCTGTTGGCGCCGCCAGCGTGCCCGTGGCCAACAAGGTGCGGAGCTTCGTGAAGCCGCGCCCGGCCGTCGCCCGCAGCATGAACAAGCCGGCAATGCAGGCCAAGCCGGCGGTACAGCAGGCGCGGGTCTATGACCCCAGCTGCATGGAGCCGGGCGTTGCGGCGCGGCTGGCCAACATTGGCGCGCAGCCCGTCAACAAGTCTGCCGATCTTGCCATGGCCGATCTCTCCGGCTTCACCACGGTGGCCGATGTAGACGAAATGTCCATGGTGGTGCCGGCCATATTCAGCCGACAGGCGCTGTTGGGCCCCAACCCGCAGCTTCGGTCCCTGCCCTTTGCCAATGGTGCGGGCGGACCCCTGAACAACACCCCTTCAACGGCTGAACCGACGATACCGGTGGTGGATGTGCCTGGTCTGGTAAGCGGTGTGGTGCCCGAACCCGGTACCTGGATCCTGCTGGTCGGCGGCTTTGGCGCGGTCGGCATCGCGGTCCGCAACCAGCGGCGGCATCGCCCTGCTGTTTGATTTCGGCTGTTTGATTCCGGTCATTTGACTTCAGCGTTTGCCGCATGGCCTGCCCGGCGCGGAAGCTCTGCTGACAGACCGCGTTCGCTGGCCTAGCAGAAGGCGAGATCCTCTATCTCCAGCTGGACCTGCGGCTGGTTTCCCCAATCATCCCGGCTGATACGCCCTGCGAGCATGAACGAGCGCCCGCCGCCGCCCTGAAGGGCGGCCCCAAGCTCGGTATCGGCCTGGCGGAAGGCGATGGCTTTCACCCGCGCCCCGTCTGCACCGCGCAGCATCACCTTTACATGATGCTCCCCCACAATCCGCACATCGGCTGTCTGCCACGGCCCGGAGACCAGCCGGGGCTGCGACCAGCCCTGCCCATAGGGGCCGGCGGCCTCCAGCGCCTCATGCAGATCGAGGGTGAGCGCGCGGGGGCTGAGCACCGCATCGCAAGCCAGCTGCCGGATGATGGTGGCATCGCCGACGCTGGCTGCCAGCTGCGCGTCCAGAAATGCGGCCAGCGCCTCGATACCATCGGCTGCGAGCGTTACGCCGGCGGCCATCGCATGGCCGCCGCCGGCGCTTATCAGGCCATGATCGCGCGCTGCCAGCACGGCCGCGCCCAGATCGACGCCGGCAAGGCTGCGCCCGGAGCCCTTGGCAATGCCGTCTTCGCCAATGGCGATTACCAGCGCGGGCCGGCCCATCCGTTCCTTCACCCGCGCCGCCACAATGCCGATGACGCCCGGGTGCCAGCCTGTGCCTGCCACCACGGTAACCGCCCGGTCGGGCGCGCCGGTTGCTTTGGTGGCGGCCGCGGCAGTGGCGGCGGCGGTGAGCGCGGCTTCGGTCACTTGCGCCTCTATCAGCTTGCGTTCGCCGTTCAGCGCATCCAGCCGTGCGGCCAGCGTGGCGGCTTCCTGCGGATCATCGGTGGTGAGCAGCCGCACGCCGAGATCGGCCGCGCCCACCCGGCCGCCGGCGTTTACCCTGGGGCCGAGCGCAAAGCCCAGATCGCGCGCTGCCGGCGGCCGGGCGACGCCGGCCACATCGAGCAGGGCGGCGATACCGGGGTTGCGGCGCTGGCGCATGACCTTCAGCCCCTGGGCGACAAAGGCCCGGTTGAGCCCGGTGAGCGGCGCCACATCGGCAACCGTGCCCAGCGCCACCAGATCGAGCAGCCGGGTGAGGACCGGCTCTTCCCGGGCTTCGAACCAGCCTTGTTCGCGCAACACCCGGCAGAGCGCGACTGCGAGCAGAAAGGCAAGGCCCACCGCCGCCAGATGGCCGAATGCAGCCGCCTCCGGCCGTTCGTCCAGCCGGTTGGGGTTGACCAGCGCCAGCGTGGGCGGAAGCGCTGTGGCGGCCTTGTGATGATCGACCACGATGACATCGAGACCCGCAGCGCTTGCGGCTTCCAGCGCCTCGAACCCCTGCGTGCCGCAATCGACCGTGATCACCAGCTCGGCGCCGCCCTGCTTCAAGGCCACCAGCGCGCCGGCCGAAGGGCCATAGCCTTCCAGCAGCCGGTCGGGGATGTAATGGCCGGCCTCCACGCCCAGCCAGCGCAAGGTGCGGATGAGCACCGCTGCCGAGGTGGCGCCATCGACATCATAATCGCCGTAAAGGACAATCCGCTCGCCGCGCGTGACGGCGGCGGCCAGCCGGGCAGCGGCAGTGTCCATGTCGGTGAAGGCAGACGGGTTTGGCAGCCAGTCGCGCAGCAGCGGCGCCTTCAGCCGGGCGAAATCTGCCGAGGTGGCGCCGCGCGCGCGGAACAGGTGGTGCAGCAGATCGTCGGGATCGCGGCCATCAAGGCCATCGCCGGGTAGCTGGCCGCCGCGCCATGCCCATTGGCGCCCGCTCACCGAGGCGGCAATGCCCGCGATGGGCGGGAGCATCAATCCGTCTTTCGCGCCTGGTGCTGGCTCAAGACCCTACGCACTGTGCCCGAGGAGGCGCGCATCACCACGCTTTCGGTGGTAAGGCTGCCATCGCGCCGCCAGCGCACGCCTTTCAGCAGCGAACCGTCGGTGACCCCGGTGGCAGCGAAAATGACATCGCCGCGCGCCAGATCGGTGAGGGTGTAGATCCGGTCGAGATCCTCGATGCCCCAGCGCCGGGCGCGGCCGCGCTCATCATCGTTGCGGAACAGCAGCCGGCCTTGCAGCTGGCCGCCCACGCAACGCAGCGCGGCAGCCGCCAGCACGCCTTCCGGCGCGCCGCCCGAGCCCATGTACATATCGATGCCGGTATCGGGATCGGCAGTGGCGATAACGCCGGCCACATCACCGTCCGGAATGAGCTGGATGCCGCAGCCGAGGCCGCGCAGGCTTTCGATCAGCGCATGGTGGCGCGGCCTGTCGAGCACGCAGACCATCAGATCGGCGGGCGAGCAGCCCTTGGCGGCGGCTACCGACTGCACATTTTCAGCCGGCGAGCGGGCGAGATCGATGACCCCTTCCCCGTAGCCGGGGCCGATGGCGATCTTGTCCATGTACACATCGGGAGCGTTCAGCAGCCCGCCCTCTTCGGCAATGGCCAGCACGGCGAGCGCATTGGGGCCGGCCTTGGCGGTGATGGTGGTGCCCTCCAGCGGATCGAGCGCAATGTCGATGCGCGGGCCGGTGCCACGGCCCACTTTTTCACCGATATAGAGCATCGGTGCCTCGTCGCGCTCGCCTTCGCCGATCACCACCGTGCCTTCGAAGTCCAGCTCGTTCAGTGCCTGGCGCATCGCTTCCACAGCCGCTGCATCGGCGGCTTTTTCATCGCCGCGGCCGACCAGCTTCGAGGCAGCGATTGCCGCCGCCTCGGTTACCCGCACCATTTCAAGGACAAGCACCCGGTCGAGGAGGGAGCTGCGGGCGGCGGTCGAGGCTGACATGGTGCGAGCTTTCAAAGGCTGGAAAGGATGGCGGCCGGTCTAGGCGCAATGGCGTGGCCGCGAAAGGGGTGCGCCCGCCCGACTTCAGAAATCGAGAATATGCATCATCACCGGGCTGCCATGAACCGATGCGCTGGCCGCCATCGCGCCAAGGCTGGCATCGAGCGCCGCCTCGCCGCAGATATGGGTTACCATCACCACAATGGCCAGATCGGTGCCGGGTTCGGGCCGCTGGATAACGCTCTCGATAGACACGCCATGGTCACGCAGCATGGCCGCGAGTTCGGCGAGCGCGCCGGGGCGGTCCGCCACGCTGAGCCGCAGATAGTGGCGGCCCTGCCGGCTGGCGATGTCGAGCGGCGCAAGCTGGCCGAGCGCTGCCACCGGCATGCCAAAGGCATGGCCGCTGTTGCCGCGTGCGATATCGATGAGATCGGCCACCACGGCACTTGCAGTCGGCCCGTCACCCGCGCCGCGCCCTTCGAGGAACAGCCGGCCCACCGGCTGGCCTTCGATGACCACGGCATTCAATGCGCCGCTGGTGGCGGCGAGCGGATGGTGGATGGGCACGAGCGCTGGATGGACCCGCTGGAACAGCCGCCCGTCCACCTGCTCGGCCAGCCCGACCAGCTTGATGCGAAAGCCCAGCGCCGCCGCCTGGGCGATATCGGCAGCATCGACCGAGCGGATGCCCATGGTCGCCACGCCGGCAAAATCCGGCGCGGTGCCGAACGCCAGCGCCGCCAATATGGCCAGCTTGTGGGCGCTATCCACACCGTCGATATCAAAGCTGGGGTCGGCCTCCGCATAGCCGGCATCCTGGGCAGCGGCGAGTACGGTGGCGAAGTCCAGCTCCTCCGCCTCCATGCGGGTGAGGATATAGTTGCAGGTGCCGTTGAGCAGGCCATAGACGCGGTCGATCCGGTTGGCGGCGGCACCTTCGCCCAGCGCCTTCAATATCGGGATCCCGCCGGCGACCGCCGCTTCAAAGCAGAGCCGGGTGTCGTTCGCCTCCGCCAGGGCCGCCAGATCGCGGCCATGATGGGCGATGAGCGCCTTGTTGGCAGTGATGAAGGGTTTGCCGGCACCAAGCGTTGCGCGGGCCAGTGCCAGCGCCGGATCGCCCTCGCCGCCCATTACTTCCACCACGGCGTCCACATCGTCCCGGGTCGCGAGCGCCACCGGATCGGCTTCCCAGCCCAGCCCATCCAGGCTGAAGCCGCGCTGCCGGTTGCGGTCGCGGGCGCTTACTGCGGTTACCCGGAGCTCACGGCCGGCGCGACGGCTGATCAGCGCCGCATTTTCAGCAAGCAGCTGCAGCATGCCGATTCCCACGGTGCCAAGCCCGGCAAGGCCGATACGCAGGGGAGGCGGGGATCGGGTCATCAATTGCTCCGGATAGGACCGGCTGGGGACCCGCCGGCGGCACTGTCTTTTCCTGCCCGCCGCGAAAAGCGCAAGCAGCGATACGTCCTCACCGCCTGTGCAGTGCTGTTCGATGAAAGGCTTACCTGCCAATCCCGGGTCTGTTAAGCCTGATTGCCGAAGGGGTATGGAACCCTGGGGCTGCAGCTGAGGGGCGATTGTGACGGAGGGGGATATCATTCGGGCCAAAGCGGGAGGAGCCGGTGATTACTGGCTGCTCGGCCCGTCGATCGACCTTGCGGTAAGCGACAGCCTACGCACCAGCTATCAGCGGCTCGGCGTCTATGCCTTTACTGCGGTGCTGATCGGCTTTGGCTTCGGGCTACTGGAGGCGACCCTCTGGCTGGCAACTTCGGCAGGTGCCGAAGGGCTGGCGCTGATGCTTTTCCTGCAGCGCAAGGCGGAAGGCGTGGAGCATGACCGGGTTGACCGGGCGATGTTCCTGGTCTGCCTGACGCTGGTCACCATCAACTGGTCCTTGCTCATCATCGGCCTGTGGATCGATGGTCGGCTCGGCTTCCGCTTTGCCGCCATCATCATTGCCTGTGCCATGCTGCTGCACGCCCAAGCCTTCAGCTACCGTTCGCTGGTGGTGCTGGCGCTGACCGGGCTGCTGCCGGCCGCCACGCTGGCCCTGCTGTTCGCCTCGCTGCCCGGGCTTTCGGCGGTGGAGAAGCTGGGAGCCGAGTGCGGCCTTCTGGTGCTGCTGGTCTATGCCGGCATAAGCGCCTTTGCCAATCGGCAGGCGGCCGAGGCGCTCGATGCCAGCCGCCGCGAGCTGGAGGACATCGCCTATTCGGACGCGCTGACCGGGCTGGCCAACCGGCGGCGATTCATCCTCGATCTGCGCCAGAAGCGGGAGGCGGCCGGCGGCCGGCGCTTTGCGCTGCTGCTGATCGACCTTGACCGGTTGAAGGAGACCAACGACCAGCTGGGCCATGACGCGGGCGATGCGCTGCTGCTGGAAACAGCGGCGCGGCTGCGCAAATTTGCCGGCGCGAATGATCTGGTATCGCGGCTGGGCGGCGATGAGTTTGCGCTGCTGCTGAGCGATCTCGGCCGCAGCCGAAGCTTGAAGAAGCTGTGTGACAATCTGCAGAAAACGCTTTCGCAGCCGCTCGAGTGGAACGGTACCAGCCTCATGACCAGTGCGAGCATAGGGCTGGCGGTGCACCCCACCCACGGCGCCAGCGAACAGGCGCTCTATAAAGCAGCCGATCTGGCGCTTTATGCTGCCAAGCGCGAAGGCAAGGACCGGTGGCGGCTGTTCGATGCGGCCGAGATCGCCGCCTGAGGGCAGAGCCTCAACTAGCCTGTTTCGTGCCCGAAGTCGCAGCCGAATTCACACCCATCGACTGCAGATATTTGCGCACATTGCGCGCGGCCTGCCGAAGCCGCTGTTCGTTTTCAACCAGCGCGATCCGCACAAAACCCTCGCCGTCCTCGCCGTAGCCAACGCCGGGTGCGACCGCCACGCCGGCATGGCCGAGCAGTTGCTTGGCAAATTCGAGGCTGCCCAGATGCGCCAGCGCCGGCGGCAGCGGTGCCCAGCAGAACATTGAGGCGCGCGGCGGCGGAATCTCCCAGCCGGCGCGGCCGAAGCTCTCCACCAGCACATCGCGGCGGCGGTGATAGAGCGCACGGTTTTGCGCCACGATATCCTGCGGGCCATTGAGCGCTGCAACCGCAGCCGCCTGAATGGGGGTGAAGGCGCCGTAATCCAGATAGGATTTCACCCGGGTGAGCGCCTGGATGAGGGTCTTGTTGCCCACCGCAAAACCGATCCGCCAGCCCGCCATCGAATAGCTTTTGGAGAGCGAGGTGAACTCGATCGCCACATCGCGGCCGCCCGGTACCTGCAGGATGGAAGGCGTGGGGCAGCCATCGAAATAGATTTCCGAATAGGCGAGGTCGGACAGCACCCAGATGTTGTGCTGCTTCGCAAACGCCACCACGCGCTCGTAAAAGGCCAGATCGACCGTCTCGGCGGTGGGGTTGGAGGGATAGCCCATCACCAGCACCGAGGGCTTGGGCACGGTGAAGCGCACCGCGCGTTCCAGCGCTTCGAAATAATGCTCGTCGGGTGTGGTGGGCACGCTGCGGATGGTGGCGCCGGCAATGATGAAGCCGAAGGTGTGGATGGGGTAGCTGGGGTTGGGCGCCAGCACCACATCACCGGGCGCGGTAATCGCCTGCGCAAGGTTGGCCAGCCCTTCCTTCGAGCCCAAGGTGACCACCACCTCGGTCTCGGGATCGAGCGGCACGCCGAAGCGGCGCTGGTAATAGGCGGCCTGGGCGCGGCGCAGGCCGGGGATGCCCCGGCTGGCCGAATAGCCATGGGCATCGGGATTGGCCGCCACTTCCGCCAGCTTGGCGATGACATGGGCGGGCGGCGGCAGATCGGGGTTGCCCATGCCGAGATCGATGATGTCGTCCCCGCGTGCGCGCGCGGCCGCACGCATCGCGTTCACCTCGGCGATGACATAGGGCGGCAGGCGCTTGATGCGGTAGAAGTCTTCGGTCATGGCGGGCTCGGTGCTGGTGCGCGGCAGGTGGGATTGGCATAGCGGTTGTGCGCCCGGCATGCAAAGCCCGGATCAGGAGCGGCTGCAACAGCCGCAGGGAGAAACTGGCATGAGCGACGATATCGCCCCCCTCGGTCTCGATAACGAGGCGATAGAGCGGTTTCAGAAATGGACCGAGCTGATGGGCCGCGGCCAGCAGATGATGCTGGAATTCTGGAGCCGCGAAACCGATGTGCTGCCCTCCACCGACCCGATGGGCATGGCCGCCACCTGGCAGAAGGCAACGGCCGCATGGATGAGCAATCCTGCACGGCTGATCGATTTGCAGAGCCGTTACCTCTCCGATTCGATGGCGCTTTGGCAGAGCTTCGTCAGCCCCGGCAGTGCTGCCAGCCCGGTGGCTGCGGTAAAGGACAAGCGCTTTGCCAGCGAGGCCTGGGGCGAGACCCCGGCGTTTGATTTTTTGCGGCAGAGCTATCTGCTCACCTCCAGCTACTGGCTGGAGGCCAGCCACGATCTGGAAGGGCTGGAGCCGCGCGAGCGTGCCCGCGCGCAGTTTCTGGTGAAGCAGTTCGTGGATGCAATGAGCCCTTCCAATTTCGCGCTCACCAACCCGGATGTGCTTACCCGCACGGTCGCCACCGGCGGCGAAAACCTGATGAAGGGGCTGGAGCATCTGCTCGATGACCTGAAGCAGGGCCGGATGCGGATGACCGACGAGACCGCCTTCGAGGTGGGCCGCAACGTGGCGGTGACCCCGGGGGCGGTGGTGTATGAAAACCGGCTGTTCCAGCTGATCCAGTACAGCCCCTCCACCGAGACCGTGCACAGCGTGCCGCTGCTTATCTTTCCGCCGTGGATCAACAAATTCTACATCCTCGACCTGACGGCCGAAAAAAGTTTCATCCGCTGGGCGGTGGCGCAGGGGCTGACCGTGTTCGTGGCATCGTGGAAATCGGCGGATGAGACCACCGCCGATGTGACCATGGACAGCTATGTGGACGAAGGCATGTTCAAAGCGATCGATGTGGTGCGCGAGATCTGCGGCGTGGAGGCTGTGCACACGATCGGATACTGCGTGGCCGGCACCACGCTGGCGGCGGCGCTGGCGGTGCTGGCGGCGCGCGGGCAGGCCGCAAAAGTGGCCAGCGCCACCTTTTTCACAGCCCAGGTGGACATGAGCGAGTGCGGAGACCTCGCGGTGTTCATCGATGATACGGTGCTCGATACCATCGCGCGGCTGACCGCGGACAAGCCGTGGCTCGATGGGCGCAACATGGCGCTGAGCTTCAACCTGCTCCGCTCGAACGACCTGATCTGGAGCTATGTGGTGAACAACTACATGCTGGGGAAGGACTATTTCCCCTTCGACCTGCTCTACTGGAATTCGGACGCGACCAACGTGCCCGCCATCTGGCACCGCCGCTACCTTGAGGATATCTACCGCGACAATCTGCTGGTGAAGCCGGGCGGGCTATCCTGCCTCGGCGTCCCGGTCGATCTCGGCACCGTGGCCACGCCGTCTTATGTGCAGGGCGGCCGGGATGATCATATCGCGCCCGCACCTTCGGCCTGGAAGCTGACCCGGCACTTCAGCGGCCCGATGCGCTTCGTGCTTGCCGGCTCGGGCCATATCGCCGGCGTGGTCAACCCGCCTTCGCTACAGAAATACCAGCATTGGACGCTCGATGACCTGCCCGACACTTTTGATGAATTCGTGGCCAACGCCACCGAGCACAAGGGCAGCTGGTGGCCGGACTGGATCAACTGGCTGGCCCCGCAATCGGGCGCCATGCTGGCCCCGCGCGTGCCCGGCGAAGGCGGGTATGCGACCATCGAACCCGCCCCCGGCCGCTATGTGAAGGAGCGTATCTGATGGCGTCCGACTGTCCACCATCAGCTCTTTTGATTGATCGGTTGAGTTAGAGCCTCGCTGATTGCCGCCTGACGTCTTCTGATACTAAAGCCAACAATAGCATATCCCATAAGCAGCAATAACCAGCTACCAGGCTCTGGAACACGGGAAATAAACAGGTCATTAATGCTATAATCTAATCTAACACCTAGTGGATAACTAGTAGATCTATCCTCAATTTGACCTCCAAACTGGCTCCAAACTATAGACCCACTATTTTGATAAGTCGAACGAAGTACGGACGGAAATTCCAATTCATCTGATAGACTAAATGAGCTATCTATTAATGGCAATTTAATTTGGTTATCAAAGTTCGTCGCTCTGTTAAAGACAGGCCCGGAAGTATCAGGCGTTACAAAATAATTTACCTTGTCACATTCCAAAGGGTATCCACCGTAAATAATCTCGGCACATTGGCCGGGACCAAATTCACTATACACATCTTTCAAATCATAAATATTAAAATCTACGTAAAAACTTTTAAACGGTGGATTATATTGTGGAACAATTTCGGAAAATATATTAAATATTATCGACGAATTAAAATTTCTTTTTCCTAGTGTAGTTGGTACATTAAGAAATTCTTGATTATAAGATAGATTCTTTTCTCCATTATCGATGATGATAGAGGATCGGTTGAAGGGCGCCCTGACCGTAAATTTTATTTTGCCGGTTTCATAAATTCGCCCTGTAGTTAAACTGGAAACTTCATAGACACCGAGTGCCGAAATTTGAAATATTTCAGTTGCTTTCAGTGCGCTATGCTGAGAAATCATTAAGCAAGCAAATAAATAAACTGCCATTTTTTTCATCTTTGATCCCCTGTATTGTATTTTTGAATCCGCTGCAGCATGAATAGTAATTTATAAATAAAATTAGGAAGCCGTTATTTTTTTGCTTTTTATGGCCTATGGGACCGAATTTGATTGCGATAGGCTGGTTTCTTTTGGGCGATAGCGATCGACCTGAGCACCAGTTCCGGATCTTCCATCGGCGCATCGAGCAGTTCCTTGCGGTCGATCCGGTAGTTGGCGGTGACCAGCCAGGGCTGGCGGTTGCCGGCGCGCGGAACCATATTGGCGCTGCGTTCCACATAGCCCGACGCGAGGTCCCAGGAGAGTTTGCCCGGCACCACATCGGCGGCCGGAACCGGGGTGGCGATTTGCCGGCCCTTGGCCTGCATATGGTTGAGCAGCTTGGCCACCCAGCGCGCGATCAGGTCGGAGCGCAGGGTCCAGCTGGCGTTGATATAGCCCATCGAGACCGCGAGATTGGGCACATGGCTGAGCATCACGCCCTTGTAGCTGAGGTGCTCGCCGGCCTGCACCGGCTGGCCGTCCACGCTCAGCCGCATGCCGCCCATCGCCAGCAGCTGCAGCCCGGTGGCGGTCACGATCACATCGGCGGGGAGGAGCTGGCCTGACGCAAGCCTGATGCCACCGGCCTCGAAGCGCTCGATTCGGTCGGTGACGACCGAGGCCTTGCCGGCCTTCAACGCCTTGAACAGGTCCCCATCGGGCACCAGGCAGAGCCGCTGGTCCCACGGGTTGTAGCGCGGGGTGAAATGGGTGCCGACATCATAGTCCGGCCCCAGCTCGGCCTGCACCCGGCTCAGCAGTTCGCGCTTGGCGCGCGCGGGGTCGCGGCGGGTGAGGCCGTAGAACAGCTGCTGAAAGACGATATTTTTCCAGCGGATAAGCCGGTAGGCGAGGTGCTGCGGCAGCAGCCGGCGAAGGACATCGGCCACCGCATCCTTGGCCGGGCGGCTCACTACATAGCTTGGAGAGCGTTGCAGCATGGTCACATGGGCGGCTGCATCGGCCATGGCCGGCACCAGCGTGACCGCGGTGGCGCCGCTGCCGATGATGACCACCTGCTTTCCCGCATAATCGAGCGCTTCGGGCCAGAATTGCGGGTGCACGATGGTGCCGGCAAAATCCGCCTCGCCGGGAAAATCGGGGCGGTGGCCCTTTTCATAGCTGTAATAGCCGCTGCACAGGTAGAGGAAGCGGCAGACGATGCTGGTGTTGCCGCCATCGGCCAGGTCTATCTGCACGGTCCAGCAGGCGGACGCGCTGTCCCATGCCGCCGCCACCGCCCGGTGGCCGAAGCGGATGCGCCGGGTCAGGTCATGCTCGTCGGCTGTACCCTGCACATAATCGCGAATGGTGTCGCCGTCCGCAATCGCCTTGGGGGCGGTCCATGGCTTGAAGTCATAGCCCAGCGTGTACATGTCCGAATCCGAGCGGATACCGGGGTAGCGGAACAGATCCCAGGTGCCGCCGATGGCAGCCCGGCCCTCGATGATGAGGAAGCTGCGGTCCGGACAGTCCCGCGCCAGATGCACGGCAGCGCCGATGCCCGAAAGGCCGGCGCCGATGATCAGCACATCGCAATCAGGCATGTGATTGCCGGGCGCGCCCACTAGCGGCGCGGCATGCCGGGCATCTGCGGCGGCGGCCGGCGGTCACGGTCGCGGCGCGGCAGCTGCGCCTGATAGGCAACCGCGCAATGTTCGGTGCAATAGGGAAAGCCATCCTGCGAGGCCTTTCCGCAAAAGTGGAAATCGGCTTCGTCCGGATGGCCGATCGGCCATTTGCAAATCCGCTCCGTCAGCTCCAGCAGGCTGGTGCGCGCGGCCTTGGCCGGGCGGCGGCTGGGGCGCGCGGCGGCACGCGGCGGCGCGGGCGCTGCCGGTGCTGACACCGGCTCGGCCGCCGGGGCCGCGCGGGCGGCAGGTGCTGCGGGTGCGGGCGCGGGTGCTGCGGTGGGTTCTTCACCGGCCTTCACCGGCGAAGGGCGGGCCTCCAGCCCGAGCCGGTGTGCCTTGCCGATGACGGCATTGCGGGTAACCCCTTCGCCAAGCTGCTCGGCGATCTGGCTGGCGGTCATGCCGCCTTCCCAGCCGGCCTTCAAAACGGCGATACGATCTTCGGTCCAGGCCATGGGCAATCCTTAACTTCTATCGGCAAAGCGGAACGAACTGCCCGGAACCAGCGCTTGCCGTAGCGGTTCCGCGGGGGCTATGTCGCTCGGCATGGACCAACCCCGAACCGACCAGCTGATCGCTGCCAAAAGCCGCCACCCGGAGCCGGGCGTGGCAGTTATCGCAGCGGTAAACTGGATCGGCCTCCAAACCCTCTATCTGAAGGAGGTGCGGCGGTTTTTCAAGGTGCAGCTGCAGACTGTTTGGGCGCCTTCGATCACCACGCTCCTTTTCCTCGTCATCTTCGCGCTGGCGCTTGGCCAGTCCCGCCCGCAAGTGCTGGGGGTTCCCTATGCGGATTTTCTGGGGCCGGGGCTTATCGTGATGGGGATGATCCAGAACGCTTTTGCCAACAGCTCGTCCTCGCTGCTGGTCGCCAAGGTGCAGGGCAGCATCATCGATGTGATCATGCCGCCGCTTTCAGCAGGCGAGCTGCTGCTCGCCTATGTGGCCGGGGCGTTGACCCGGGCCTGGGCGGTGGGTGCTGCGGTCTGGCTGGCAATGGCGCTGGCGCCGGGCGTTCATGTGCCTATCCTCGATCCGCTGGCGATCCTCTATTTTGGCACCATGGGCTCGGTCATGCTGGCGCTGCTCGGCGTGCTGACCGGCATCTGGGCGGACAAGTTCGACCATGCGGCTGCGATCACCAACTTCATCGTGCAGCCGCTCACGCTGCTGTCGGGCACCTTTTATGCAATCGACAAGGTGAGCCCGCTGATGGCGGGGCTTAGCCAGGCCAATCCGTTCTTTCACATCATCGATGGATTTCGCAGCGGTTTCATCGGCGTTGCCAATGGCAGCGTGATTACCGGCGGGCTAATGTTGCTGGCCTGCAATACTGTGCTCTGGTTGATCTGCTACAAGGTGCTCCTGTCAGGGTGGCGTTTGCGCGCCTGACCTGCGACAGATAGCGCCGTACCGTTGCAATTCTGCGGCGGGCAGCGCACGGGATGCCCATTAATGCGTGTTTCATCCAGTCAAGCGCACGACGGATCTTCGGAGCGCGAGCATAGGGATTCGATTTGACTGTCATGCGTCGCCTTTTCCCGCTCATCGCCGGCACTACTGTGCTGGCCCTTGCCGGCTGTTCCGGCGGCGAGGAAGCGGCGACCGGCCCCGGTGGAAAAGGTGGCCGGCCGCCGGCGATGGTCAGCGCCATGAAGGCGGAACAATCCGAATTTTCGCCCCGGCTGGTCGCGCTCGGCACCGTGGCGCCGCTGCAGACCGTGGCCGTTCGAACCCGCGCGGAAGGGGAGATCACCTCGGTCGCCTTCAACGAGGGCGATAATGTGCGGGCAGGGCAATTGCTGTTCCGGCTGGATGACCGGCTGGCCCGGGCAGCGCTGGCACAGGCACAGGCGCAGCTGCTTACCGCGCGCGCCAATTCGCTGCAGGCGAACAATGATTTCGAACGTGCGGAGGCGCTGGTCGGCAAGGGTTTTGTGACCGGCACGGTGCTCGACCAGCGGCGGGCACAGGCAGCCGCCGCAAGCGCCGCGATCAGCGGTGCCGAGGCCGGGGTCAGCAATGCCCGCACCCAGCTTTCATTCCTCAACATCCATGCGCCGGTTTCAGGCCGCACCGGCGAACTGAATTTTCGCCTGGGGGCCAATGTGCGCCCGGCCGATGCGTTGCCGCTGGTGACCATCAACCAGCTTTCGCCCATCTCGGTCCGCTTTCTGGTGCCGCCGGCTGATATCCAGCAGGTGCGCAGTGCCATGCGCGGGAAGCCGTTGCCGGTGGAGGCGCGCGGCGACGGCGCCACGACCGCAAGCCCGCCGCTGGCGCGAGGCCGGCTGGTATTCCTCGATAACAATGTCGATCCCGGCAATGGCTCGGTGGCTGCAAAGGCCGAATTCCTGAACCCCGATGATGCGCTTTGGCCCGGCGCGGTGGTGAGCATCGCCATGCCGCTCGGATCGCCGGTAGCGGCGGTGGAGCTGCCGGAATCAGCGCTGCAGATCGGCCGCGATGCGCCTTTTGTCTGGACCATCGGGGCCGATGGCAAGGTGGCGATCCGCGATGTGCAGGTGGCCGGCCGTGCCGATGGCCGGGTGTATCTGGCCGGCGGGCTGAATCCCGGCGAGCAGGTTGTTACCGATGCGTTGGCCAGGCTGAAGGCCGGTGACAAGGTGCGCATGCGCGGCGGCAAGCCCGGCGCCGGTCCGGGTGCGCCTCCGCGCACTGCCGAGGCCCGCCCGCAAAGCCCGGCGGCCAGCGGCGCTGCGAGCGACTGATGGGTTTTGCGCGCTTCTTCGTGGTACGGCCGGTGGCAACGGTGCTGCTTACCTGTGCCATCTTGTTCGCGGGTTATTTCGGCTATCGCCAGCTGGCGGTTTCGGCGCTTCCGGAGGTGGATTTCCCCACCATCCAGATCCGCGCCAGCCTGCCCGGTGCCAACCCCGCCACCATGGCCTCGGCTGTCGCCACGCCGATCGAGCGGCGGCTCTCGACCATTGCCGGCATTGACCAGATTACGTCGAGCTCTTCTACCGGCTCCACCGATATCACCATCCAGTTCTCGCTCGATCGGGATATCGACAGTGCGGCGCTCGATGTGCAGTCCGCCCTGTCGGCAGTCGCTCGCCAGCTCCCGCGCGACATGCCCACGCCGCCCACTTTCCAGAAGATCAATCCGGCTGACAGTCCGGTGATGATGCTGAGCTTCCGCGACCGGACCCGGCCGATGAACGAGCTTCAGACGCTTGTCGATACGCTGGCGGTGCCGCGGCTTTCCACCCTGCCGGGGGCAGGCGATGTGCGCACCTGGGGCAGCCGCCGCTTCGCCATCCGTATCCAGTTTGATCCGCAGGCGCTCACCAACCGCAACCTCACGCCCGAGGATGTGCGGGTCGCGGTGGCGGCAGCGAACAGCAACCTTGCCGTTGGCCTGATCGACGGCGGCGATCGGAGCTATATCCTTGATGCGACCGGCAACCTCGAAAAGCCGGAAGAGTTTGCCGACATCATCATTTCCACCGCTGGCGGCCTGCCGGTGCGGGTGGGCGATGTGGCCAAGGTGATCAGCTCTTACGAGCAGCGCCGCGGCGAAGCGAAGTTCAATGGCGAGCTGGCGCTCACCGTGCCGATCAGCCGCCAGCCCGGCGGCAATGTGGTCGGGCTGGTCGATGCCATCAACAAGGTGCTGCCGGAAATACAGGAGGCGATGCCGCCCTCGGTAGAAATCGTGACGTTGATCGACCGGTCGGAATCGGTGCGCCATTCGGTGACCGATGCCCAGTACACGCTCATCGGCACGGCGCTGCTGGTGGTGCTGGTGATCTATCTGGTGCTCGGGGATGCGCGCGCGACGGCCATTCCCGCTGTGGTCTTGCCAGTGGCGGCGATCGGCACTTTTGCGGGCATGTATGCGTTCGGGTTCAACCTCGACAATTTGTCGCTGCTCGCGCTCACGCTTGCCACCGGCTTCGTGGTGGATGATGCGATCGTGGTGCTGGAGAATATCGTCCGCCATGTAGAGGACGGCGAGGAGCCGCGCAGCGCTGCCATTACCGGCGCCAACCAGATCACCTTCACGGTCATTTCCATCTCGGTTTCGCTGGTGGCGGTGTTCATCCCGCTGCTGTTCATGGGCGGGGTCATCGGCCGGTTGTTCTTCGAGTTCGCGGTTACCATGGCCATCGCCATCGTGGTTTCGGCAATATTGTCGCTCACCCTTATCCCGATGATTGCGGCCCGGGTGCTGAAGCCGGGCCATCAGGAACCGGGCAGCCGGGTTGCGCGGGTATCCACAAATGCTTTCAACAAGCTGACCAATGCTTACATGCGAGCCTTTGATGCAACGCTCCGCCACCGCAAGCTGATGGGCGTGTTCATAGTGGCGTCGATCGGCGTGGCCATCTGGGGCTTTACCGTTGTGCCCAAGGGCTTTTTCCCCACCGAAGATACCGGTGCCATCTTCATCGGCACCGAGGCGGCGCCCGATACCGGCTATGAACAGATGGTCGCCAAGCAGGACAAGATTGCAGCGATCCTGCGCGAAGACCCGGCGGTTGAGCGGGTGAACTCGGTGCTGGGAAGCGGCGGCGGCAGCTCGCGGGGCCGGATGTTCGCGCCTCTGAAGCCGCGCGGCGAGCGCGATTCAGCCGAGGAAGTGCAGGCCAGGCTTCGCAAGAAGCTCAACAGCGAGCCGGGCTTTGCCGTTTTCCCGAATATTCCGCAGAACCTGAACCTTGGCGGTCGCGGCTCGACCAGCAATTTCCAGTACACGCTTTCGGCCGTGGACCAGGACGATCTCTACGCCTTTGCCCCCAAGCTTGAGCTGGCGCTCAGGGCGACGCCAGGCTTTGAGGACGTGACCTCGGACTATCAGACCGGTGGCCGCGAAGTGATGGTCGATATCGACCGCGATGCCGCCAGCCGCTTGGGTGTACGGGTGGAGGCGATCCGCCAGACACTTGCTTCGGCCTATGGCAACCAGCAGATTTCGACCATTTTCACCGATGTCGACAGCTATCAGGTGATCATGGAAATCGCCGATTCCGAGCAGCTTACGCCCGATGGTATCGGCAAGCTGATGGTTCGCTCCACACCCCAGCCCGGCCAGGCCTCGGTGCTGGTGCCGCTATCGGCGGTGGTCAGCCTGCGCATTCAGGGCGCCCCGCTGGTTGTGGCGCACCAGGGCCAGCTTCCGGCGGTCACCATTTCGTTCAACCTCGCCAAGGGCATTGCGCTATCGCAGGCCAAGCCGCTCATTGCCAACGCGATGGCGGAGCTGGGAATGCCTGCCAACATCAGCGGTTCCTTCGGCGGCAATGCACAGCAGTTTGAGGCTTCCACATCCACGATGCCGCTGCTCTTCCTTGCGGCCGTCATCGTCATCTACATCGTGCTCGGCGTGCTGTATGAAAGCTTTGCCCATCCGATCACCATTCTTTCGGGGCTGCCGGCAGCCGGTATTGGCGCGGTCGCGTTCCTCTGGCTGTTCAACATGCCGCTCGATGTCATCGGCATCATCGGCGTGGTGCTGCTCATCGGCATTGTGAAAAAGAACGCCATCATGATGATCGACTTCGCCCTTGATGGGCAGCGGACCAATGGCTGGACCCCCGCTCATGCCATCCGCGAAGCCGCCTCCAAGCGTTTCCGACCGATCATGATGACCACTTTTGCCGCCATGGCCGGTGCGGCGCCGCTGGCCTTCGGCATCGGTGCCGGGGCCGAGCTTCGCCAGCCACTCGGCATTGCCGTGCTGGGCGGGCTGGTGGTGAGCCAGTTCCTAACGCTCTTCATCACCCCTGTTGTCTATCTGGGCATAGAAGGGCTGATGGCGCGGCTGCGGGCTCGTCGCGGCCAGGCCGAAGTGCGCGATCTGCCGCGGGAATCCGGCAGCGCCAATGACCGGGTTGCGGCCGAGTAAAGAGTGCCTCCGGCGGGCAGGGCCGGCGGCCGTGCACCCATATTAAGGTCGATCCTGCTGGCCAGCACTGACCATCAGGTTTACAGCGACCATCAAAACCGGGTGCAGGGCCGCCGGCCCTGCCCGCCGGAGGCACCCCTGCTCACGCCAAAAGCCTCGCCCGCCTCAGCCCAATTTGGCGAGCGTGCGTTCCACTTCGGTCCATAGCCCGGCGATGGCGCGGGCTGCCGGGGTGCTGGGCCGGCTGGCGAGCAGCGGCTGGCGGGTGGTCGCCATGGCTTCCACGGCGGCGGCATAGGGAATGGCGTGGCGTCCGGGGTGGGCGGCCAGCGTGGCCTTGTGCAGCGACTTGCGCCTGTCGACCATCGAGAATACCGGCAGCACCGCCGGCCCGCCCTTCCCGCCCTTGAAGTTCCGCGCCAGATGGTCTTGCAGCTGGGCATAGGCCCGCTCCGAGAGGGGCGAAGGCAGCATCGGCACCACCATCAGATCGACCGCGCGGATAAGCTGGTCGGCAAGTTCGGTGAGCCCGGGAGGGCAATCGAGGATGATCCGGTCGTAATCAGCTTCCAGCGATTTCAGCAGTTTTTTGAGGCGTTTGGCCTTTTCGTCGAGCAGTTGCGCCTCGAGGTGGCGGAGCGAGCTATCGGCCGCCAGCACATCCAGCCCCGGAAATTCGGACGCCTGGATGAGCGGTGCGAGCTCTCCCTGGGCGATGCCCTTGCTGGCCGATTTGCTGGGCTTGGCCGAGAGCCGCATGGTGAAG
>JBBQIP010000017.1:0-20385 GCA_038325045.1 Sphingomonadales bacterium | reverse complement strand
CGACAGGGTTTGAACCTGTGACCCCTGCCGTGTGAAGGCAGTGCTCTACCGCTGAGCTACGCGCCCCCGCCCGTTGGCTGGGAAGGCGCGGGATTAGGCGAGCGGCGGCAGCAAGTAAAGCCCTGCATATACTGCGACTGGACCGGAGGCCGCGATTGGAGGCCTTGACCGTTCACGGGTGCGCCGGCATGGGCCGATGATGACAGCCGCCCTGCCCCATGCGCCGCACGTGCTCGATGATGCGGGGATCGAGCGGATTGCGGCTGGGCTGGTGAATTGCACCCTGCCCTGTGCGGAGTGGACCCATGCTGCGCATTTTGCAGCAGCCGTTTCGCTGCTCAGGCACCGGCCCGGGTTCGGTGCTGCCGACATGGCGGTACTCATCCGCCGCTACAATGCCACCTGCGGCAAGGAAAATACCGACAGCGCCGGCTATCACGAAACCGTTACCCGGGCATCGCTCGCAGCCGCTGCTGATGCGCTGGCGAAACATTCCGGCTCCAGCCTGCCAACCATCCTGGACCGGCTGCTTGCCGGCCCCTGCGGGCAGAAGGACTGGCTGTTGAGGCACTGGAGCCACGACCGTCTGTTTGCCCCGGAAGCACGTCGCTACTGGGTGTCGCCCGATCTGGCGAGGCTGCCCTACCCGCTCTAGGGCCAGCGGGGCCTCAATCGCGGTTGCAAGCTTCCTTCAGGTTCCGGCCGACACGGAACTTGGGCATGCGGCACGAGGCGAGATTCATAGGCTCCCCGGTGCGCGGGTTGCGGCCGGTTGAGGCCTTGCGCGGCGCCACCACGAAATTGCCGAAGCCGACCAGCCGAACCGCTTCGCCCGCCGCAAGCGCCTCGGTGATCGTATCAAGAGCTGTTTCGATGACCAGCGCCACCGATTCTCGCGGAACCCCGCTTTCGTCAGCGATACGGCTTGCCAGCTCCTGCTTGTTCATCAAAGCCCCCCTTGACGCGAGTCGAGCGGACAGCCTTGCATAAACCGGCGAAAGCCGACAGCCCTCAATCGTCAAACCGCAGCTGGCGGATCAATGCCGGATGGCAGCGCCCGTATCCACCGCGGCCGGCGGCTGCGCGGCAAGCTCATCAGCCTCGGTCCATTCGATGGGCGCAAGCGGGTGCACAAGCGCCAGCGCCAGCACCTCATCGACATGGGAAACCGGCACAATGGTGAGCCCTTCGGTCACATTGGCCGGGATCTCGGCCAGATCCTTGGCGTTTTCCTCCGGGATCAGCACCGTGGTGATGCCGCCGCGCAGCGCCGCCAGCAGCTTCTCCTTGAGCCCGCCGATAGGCAGCACCCGTCCACGGAGCGTCACCTCGCCGGTCATCGCCACATCCTTCTTCACCGCCACGCCGGTGAGCGTGGAGACGATGGCGGTCACCATCGCGATGCCGGCCGAAGGACCGTCCTTGGGGGTAGCGCCTTCGGGCACATGGACATGGATGTCCTTCTTCTCGAACAGCGAGGGCTTGATGCCGAAGTGCGTGGACCGCGCCCGCACAAAGCTCAGTGCCGCCGAGATCGATTCGGTCATCACATCGCCCAGCTTGCCGGTGGTCTTGACCACGCCCTTGCCGGGCACGGTCACCGCCTCGATGGTCAGCAGTTCGCCGCCCACCTCGGTCCAGGCCAGGCCGGTCACGGCGCCAATCTGGTCCTCCACCTCGGACACCCCGTAGCGGAACTTCCGGACACCGGCAAACTCGGCCAGGTTTTCGCTGTCGATTTTTACCGATTTTGCCTTGCCTTCAAGGATCCGCCGCAGCGACTTTCTGGCCAGCTTGGCCAGCTCGCGCTCAAGCGTGCGGACCCCGGCCTCGCGGGTGTAGTAGCGGATGAGATCGCGCAGGCCATCGTCGGTCAGGCTGAATTCGGACGGTTTCAGGCCGTGCGCTTCCAGCTGCTTGGCAATCAGGTGCCGCCGCGCAATCTCGGCCTTCTCCTCCTCGGTATAGCCGGCGAGCTGGATGATCTCCATCCGGTCAAGCAGCGGCTGCGGCATGTTCAGGCTGTTCGCCGTGGTCACGAACATCACGTCCGACAGGTCGTAATCGACCTCCAGATAATGGTCGTTGAACGCCTTGTTCTGCTCCGGATCGAGCACCTCGAGCAGCGCCGAGGCCGGATCGCCCCGGAAATCCTGCCCCAGCTTGTCGATTTCATCGAGCAGGAACAGCGGGTTGCCGGTGCCGGCCTTTTTCATGTTCTGGATGATCTTGCCCGGCATGGAGCCGATATAGGTCCGCCGGTGGCCGCGTATCTCGGCCTCGTCGCGCACCCCGCCAAGCGACTGGCGGATGAAGGTGCGCCCGGTCGCCTTGGCGATCGAGCGGCCGAGCGAGGTCTTGCCCACGCCCGGCGGGCCGACGAGGCACAGGATGGGGCCTTTGATCTTGGAGGACCGCGCCTGCACGGCCAGATATTCGATGATCCGGTCCTTCACCTTTTCCAGCGCATAATGATCATCGTCGAGCACCTTTTGTGCCGCGACAATATCCTTCTTCACCCGGGTTTTCTTGCTCCAGGGCAGGCCGAGCATGACATCGAGATAGTTGCGAACGACCGTGGCCTCGGCTGACTGCGGGGCCATGCCCTTCAGCTTCTTCAGCTCGCTTATCGCCTTTTCGCGCGCTTCCTTGGACAGCTTGGTCTTGGCAATCCGGCCTTCCAGCTCGGTTGCCTCATCCTGCTCCTCGTCACCGTCGCCCAGCTCGCGCTGGATCGCCTTCATCTGCTCGTTCAGATAATATTCGCGCTGGGTCTTCTCCATCTGCCGCTTCACGCGGTTGCGGATCTTCTTCTCCACCTGCAGCACGCCCATTTCGCCTTCCATATGGGCGAAAACGGCTTCCAGCCGCTTGAGCACCGAAGGCTCGGCCAAGAGCGCCTGCTTGTCGGCAATCTTCAGGCCAAGATTGGCAGCAACCGTATCGGCAAAGCGGGCCGGATCCTCGATCTGGCCGATCTGCGAGGCAATTTCGGGCGCGGTCTTGCGGTTGAGCTTCACATAGCTTTCGAACTGCCGCGCCGCCGAGCGCAGCAGTGCCTCGATATCGGCTGCTGGCGCCGGGTCATCCTCCATCAGCGAGACTTCCGCCTCCAGATGCGTTTCGCCCACGACCAGCTGGGCCAGACGCGCCCTCTGCGAGCCCTCCACCAGCACCTTCACAGTGCCATCGGGCAACTTGAGCAGCTGCAGCACGGTTGCGAGCGTGCCCACATCATACAGGTCCTCGCCGGCGGGGTCTTCGTCCGCCGGGTCCTTCTGGCTGAGCAGGAACACCCGCTTGTCGGCCGCCATCGCGGTTTCAAGCGCGGCCACCGATTTGTCGCGGCCCACGAACAGCGGCACGATCATCTGCGGGAACACCACAATGTCGCGCAGCGGCAGCACCGGCAGCCGCAGCGGCTGGTCGGTGGTGGTTTCGGGGATCATGGTTTCATCGCTCATGCAAAAACTCCTCTGCGCTGGTAACGCAACCTTCCCGCAATATGGGCATGGCTTCGGCTCGCATCAACGCCCCCGGCCGCAGAATCAGCAACTGCGCCATATTGCGCATGCCAGCGCGCATCGGCCAGAGCCGACTGGTCCGAAAATTCAGCCGCTGGCTCTAAAGCCGGCTTTACAGGTTGATGTCGCGGCCGCGGGTTTCGGGCAGCCAGATAGCTGCCACGACAAAGGCCATCGCCACCACCGCCATGGTGTACCAGAGCCCGGCAAAGGGATCGCCGGTGCGAACCACGATATACTGCGAGACCACTGGCAAAAATCCGCCGAAATAGCCCGATCCGATATGATAGGGGATGGACATGGAGGTGTAGCGCACCCGCGCCGGAAACAGCTCCACCAATATGGCCGCAACCTGCCCATAGGTCATCGCTGAAAGGCCGACCATCACCGCAATCGCAAAGATCAGCCGCCAATGGCTTATGCGCGCCGGATCGGCCTTGTCCGGGTAGCCGGCGGCCACCAGCGCCGCTGTCCAGGCTTCGTTGTCAAAGCCGGACAACCTTGCTTCGCCTACCTTCAGCGCCAGTTCGGCTGCCGGCTGTTTCGAATGGGTGATACCGCGCTTGGCCAGAAATTCGAGTGCGCGCGCACAGTCTGTCTCGGGCTTGCCGAACACGCTTGCGTCACAGGCTGGCAATTCAATCACCACCGGAGAGTTGCGGGTTGCTTCCCCGAGTGCCGGGTTGGCCGCATCCCCCATCATCCGGAACAGCGGAAAGAACAGCAGCAGCGAAAGCGCATAGCCGGTGAGCAGCAGCTTCTTGCGCCCCACCCGGTCCGACAGCCAGCCAAAGCCCACGTAAAAAGGCACTGCAATTCCGGCCCCGGCCGCCATGTAGATCAGCGCCTGTTTTTCAGGGATTCGCGCCGTGCCTTGCAGGAAGTAGAGGGTGGTGAACTGCGAGGTGTAATAAATGACAGTCAGCCCCGCCGCGACACCGAACAGCGCCACCAGAATGCGCCCTACATTGGCCCGGTCGCGAAAACTGTCGGCCAAAGGGTTCTTGGACGTGGTGCCAGCGGCCTTCATCGCCTGAAACACCGGGCTCTCGTTCAGCTTCAGGCGGATATAGAGCGACAGCGCCAGCAGCAGCAGCGAGCCGAGGAACGGCACCCGCCAGCCCCAGGCGGCAAAATCAGCCTCGCTCAGGCTGGCCCTGACCCCCAGCACCACGACCACCGAGAGCAGAAAACCGCCGGCCACCGCAGCCTGAATCCAGCTGGTATATTGGCCGCGTTTGCCCGGCGGCGCATGTTCGGCCACATAAATGGCGGCGCCGCCATATTCCCCGCCCAGCGCAACGCCCTGCAGCGCCCGCAGCGTAAGCATCAATATGGGGGCAAGCACGCCTGCGGTTGCCAACGTGGGCAGCGTGCCGATTGCAGCGGTAGCCCCGCCCATGAGCGAGATGGTGATGAGGAAGGTGTATTTGCGGCCCACCCTGTCACCGAACCAGCCGAACAGCACGGCGCCCATGGGGCGGAACAGAAAGCCGATGGCAAAGGCGCCCAGCGAAAACAGCAGTTCAGTCTGCGGGTTGCCGGTGGCGAAGAACAGCTTGCCAAGCAGCGCCGCGAGGATGCCATAGACGAAAAAATCATACCATTCGAAGATGGTACCAAGCGTGGAGGCAAGGATCACCAGCCGGTCGCGCTTCATGTCGAGCCGCGCCTGCGCCGCCTCGGTTACCACTTTTCCCGCAGCCCCTGTTGCCAATTCGCGTCTCCCCGTCCCTGTCTAGCGGCACAGGGCGAGACCGCAAGACAGGGCTACCCGCCAGGGCCGGGCAGGTCTCAGAAGGTGCCCGGCACCATCCGGTCCACCACGCCCATCTGGTCCGGCACCAGCATGGTCATCGGCGGCGGCGCGGCGGCGATTGCTGGTGCGGTGCCGGACGTGATGGCGGCGCACACCCGGCCGGCCAGAAAGTCCAGCGCCCGCGCAGTCGATTCCTCGGCCGGGTCCCCCATCTGGCGGGTGAGATCGTCGGCGGCGCGGCAGGTGCGGGTCACTTCGCTGGCCAGCCCGTTGAAGTAATCCCCCCGGCCGGCAGCGTTGCGGCTGGCAAAGGCCACGATCCGCAGCCGGTCATCACATTCCGGCCGGTCTCGGGCTATCTGGCCAACCGGTTTGCCGGACGTGTTTGCGCCAACGAGCGCCAGACTGGCGCCGAGATAGGGCTGGAAACCGTTGATCACCAGTTCGCTGGCAGAAGCTGTGGCGTCGGTCCCGATAAAGGCGATGCGCAGCGGCGCCACCGATTGCGGCTGGCGCCGGAATGCCCGAGTTTCGTTGAACTGGGATTTTTCGGGCCGGAAGGTCTCGACGTTGAACACATCCGAGGCCTGGCGGTTGTCGCCCAGCAGATCGCCCATCAGATTGGCGATATCGAGCAACCCGCCGCCATTATAGCGAAAATCGATGATGAAATCGCGGATACCGGCCGAACGGAAGCTGGCAAACGCCGCGCGCAGCGCCGGATCGGCCGGATCGATGAAGGTACGCAGGTTGAGATAGCCCACCTGCCGCCCGCCATCGGTAATAATCCGGCTGCCAAACCTCGATGATACCGGCGCAATTGCGAAGTTTGACTTGGTGAGGGTGACCGTGCGCGGCGACCTGCCGGGTGCAGCCACCTGCAGTACCCGGCTGATGCCGACAGTCGATGGGCCGAACGCGGCGCTGACCCCGGAGGCGCCTTCGCTCGCAATGATCGAGGCCACACTGCGGAGCGTTGCCTCGTTGGTACCGATCGCGAGGATTTCGGTGCCCCGGTCGATGCCGGCGGCCAGCCCCGGTGCGCCCTCATACCCATCGGCCACCAGCACCCGGCGGGCAGCCGTATCGATTTCCAGCCGGAACCCGAAGGCTGCGGTCTGGCCCGTGCCCAGAAAGGCATTTTCATCGGCGATGGAGGTTACAAAGGTGAAAAACCGGTCCCGTCCCTGCACCCGGGCAGTCGCAGTGAGCGCATCCACATAGGACTGCACGCTGGAAAAACCGGCGGTGGAGAGATTCACCGGCAGGGTTTCGGGGAACAGATACCATTCGCGCAGCTGCGATGCCGCCCAATCCTGCCGCGCCTGCAATGTGCAGGCCGCTGTTGGGGCCGGGGTTGGGGCTGGAGCCGGGGTTGGTGCTGCGGCGGAACCGCCACCACCACTGCTACCGCCTCCCCCGCCTCCCCCGCAGCCAGCCAGCAGCAGCACGGCAAGCGCGAGCGAAACCCTGCTGGAGCGCATCACTTTCGGGTGAATTCGTCTATAAGCGCGACCAGTTCGGCGGCGGAAGTCACCGGATCGCGGTCGGAAAAAGCGGTGAGCACCGGGTCCGCCGTGCGTGCGCCTTCATCGAGCCGGTGGATGCGAAGCGTCTGGCCGGTGGCGGGGTCGGTTACCTCACTCCAGAGCGGCGCAAAGGGATAGTCCATCAGCCTTTCGCAACAGGCATCTGGCGTGCGCAGGATATCCATGGTCATGCTCCAAGCTGGAAGACACCAAGTTGTGCTGCAAGAGGCGCGCCCGCAATAAGAGTCGTGGTGCAGAAGCATTGCGGACGAGCATTCGCTCAGTCCACGTCCTCAACATCCACATTCTCGCCGCTCACCCTTTGCGAAAGCGCCGCCGCCATGAACGGATCGAGATCGCCGTCCAGCACATCGGCGGGCGCGGTGGAGGTCATGCCGGTGCGAAGGTCCTTCACCAGCTGGTAGGGCTGGAGCACATAGGAGCGGATCTGGTGGCCCCAGCCGATGTCGGATTTTCCGGCTTCCACATCTGCCGCCGCTGCTTCGCGGATGGCGAGTTCGCGCTCATACAGCCGGGCCTTCAGCATCTTCATCGCGGTTGCCCGGTTCTTGTGCTGCGAGCGTTCGTTCTGGCAGGCCACGATAACGCCTGTGGGCATATGGGTGATACGGACGGCCGAATCGGTGGTGTTCACATGCTGGCCGCCGGCGCCTGAGGCACGGTAGGTATCGATCTTGAGATCGACCTCCTTGATGTCGATCTCGATATCATCATCGATCTGCGGATATACCCACACGCTCGCAAAGCTGGTGTGCCGCCGCGCCGCGCTATCATAGGGGCTGATCCTGACCAGGCGGTGCACGCCGCTCTCGGTCTTGGCCCAGCCATAGGCCTGGGCGCCCTTCACCAGCAGCGTGGCGTTCTTGATACCCGCCTGCTCGCCAGCGTTATAATCGATAAGCTCCACCTTGTAGCCGCGCGCCTCTGCCCAGCGCTGGTACATGCGGCTGAGCATCTGCGCCCAATCCTGGCTTTCGGTGCCGCCGGCGCCCGAATTGATTTCGATATAGCTGTCGTTGTCGTCCGCCTCGCCCGAAAGCAGCGCTGCCACCTTGTCGCGCTCGGCGCGGGCCGCCAGCACCTTCAGCGCCTCGGTGCCTTCGGCTGCCATGGCCTCGTCACCCTCGGCCTCGGCCATTTCGATGAGTTCGGACGTGTCGGAAAGCTCGGTCTCGATAGCGCGGGTGGCGGCAATCGCTTCATCGAGCCGGCGCCGCTCGGTCATCACCGCCTGCGCTGCCTTGGGGTTGTCCCACAGCGTCGGGTCCTCGACCCGGTTGTTCAGCTCATCGAGGCGGCGGAGTGCACGATCCCAGTCAAAGAAACCTCCTCAGCAGGTCGAGCGCCTGCTTGATCTGGAGGGCATGGCTTTCTGCTTCGGCGCGCATGATTGGCTCGATAGAGCAGCACAGACCTTCAGTAAATGCCCCCCTGCTGCTGCATGAAATCAGCATCGGAACGCACACGGCCGCCGCTGGCCTTTTCGCCGGTGTCGCTCACCCGGCGCGGTTCGCTGTCAGGCTTGAAGGCCTCCCAAATCACCACGGCCTTGGCCTCGTTGCCCACCGGCCAGCCGCCGAACACCTTTTTGCCCGAGCGCCGGTCCACCCGCACCATGCGCACGCCGGGCGGGATGACAAAGGGCCGCTTGGGAACATCCTTGAACGCCACTTTTGCGAAATCCAGCCATATGGGGCCGGCGGTGTTGCCACCCTGCACATAGCCGCCAAGGTTCCGGGGCGTATCATAGCCAAGGTAGAGCCCGGCCACGAGGTCCTGGCTGCCGCCGATGAACCATGCGTCCTTGGGGCCCGATGTTGTGCCGGTCTTGCCCGCCAATGGCCGTTCCATCACCCGCAGCCGGGTGGCGGTGCCGCGGGTAACCACGCCCTCCATCAGGTGCACGGTCTGATAGGCGGTGCGCGGGTCCATTACCTGCTTGGCGCGGCTGGTCGGGCGCGGCATCGGCTGGCCGGTCCAGTCATCGGCCATGCAATCCGGGCAGGCACGGGTATCCCGCCGGTAGATGACCTTGCCGTTCCTGTCTTGCACCATATCGATAAGACTTGGGCGCAATTCCCTGCCTGCATTGAAGATTTGAGCATAGGCATTGGTGAGTTTCATCACCGTGGTCTCGCCCGCGCCGAGCGCTATCGCCAGCACTTGCGGATAGTCCCCGATCCCCAGCGCCTTGGCTTGCGCCACCACCTTGTCCATGCCGGTCTGATAGCCGATGCGCACCGTCATCAGGTTGCGGCTCTGCTCCAGCCCCCAGCGCAGCGTCTGCGGCCCGGCCGAGCCGCCGCCGAAGTTGCGGAAGCATTTCTGCCCCAGCCGCCGCCCCTGAAACACGCAGAACGGACCATCGACCACGATGGAGGACGGGGTGAAGCCATTGTCCATGGCAGTGGCATAGACAATCGGCTTGAAGGTGGAGCCCGGCTGGCGCTGGGCCTGGGTGGCGCGGTTGAAGCTTTGCGCAGTCGCATCGAAACCGCCGACCATGGCCAGCACCCGCCCGGTGTTGGGGTCTTCGGCCACAAACCCCCCCGACACTTCGGGCGCCTGCCTGAGCGCCCAATGGCCGCTCTCGCGGGTTACGACGATGACATCACCGGGGCGCATCGCCTCGGCGGCGCTCTGCTCGGTGCCACGCAGCTTCAGGCTGGCGGCATAGCCGGGCAGATCGCCCTCGCTGCCATCGGCAAAGCCCAGCCGCAGGCCTCCGCTGGTGCGGCCGATGACCATCGCCTTGCGCCAGCTTTCATACCCGGTGGCGACCTGGGTGCTGGCGAGCCGGCCACGCCAGCCCTCGCCGGGCTCTATCTTCAGCGCCGGGCCGCGCCACGCGCGGCCACGCTCGAAGCGCGCCAGCCCATCGCGCATTGCTTTTTCGGCGGCATCCTGAAGCGCCGGATCGAGCGAGGTGCGAACCCATAGCCCGCCGCCGTAAACGCTGTTCGGCCCGTCCGCGATATCCTCGCCAAACTGGTCGATGAGCGCGCGGCGCACATCTTCGATGAAATAATCCCCCGAGCGGCTGGGGCCGAACGCGCGGTTGGCGATTGCCACCAGCGGTTCGCGGTCAGCCACGGCGCGCTGGCTGGCGGTAATGAAACCATCCTCCTCCATTCGCCGCAGCACATAGCCGCGCCGGGCCACGGCGCGGGCCTGCCGGCTGATGGGCGAATAGGTGGAAGGCGCCTTGGGCAGGATGGCAAGATAGGCCATCTGCGCCAGATCGAGCTGGTTTGCGGACTTTCCGAAATAGGCCTGGGCGGCGGCCTCCACCCCATAGGCGTTCCGGCCGAGGAATATCTGGTTGAGGTAGATCTCCATGATCTGCTGCTTGGAGAATACCGCCTCCAGCCGCCGCGCCACCACTGCCTCGCGCAGTTTGCGGGTGAGGGTTACCTCATTGCCGATGATGCCCTTGGCAACCTGCTGGGTAATGGTGGAGGCGCCGATTGGCCGGCCCCCGCTGAACTTGCTGGCAATGTTGGTGAAAACCGCATTGACGATGCCGAGATAGTCCAGCCCGCCATGCTCGAAGAAGGTCTTGTCCTCGGCCGCGACATAGGCCTGCACCAGCGTCTCCGGAATTTCGGAATAGGGCAGGAATATCCGCCGCTCGCGCATGAAGCTGGAGACGACGATCCCGTTCAGGTCGCGCACCGTGGAGGGAAGTGCGGGCTGATATTTGGCGAGTTCC
The DNA here is from genome assembly GCA_038325045.1 of Sphingomonadales bacterium. Taxonomy (GTDB): domain Bacteria; phylum Pseudomonadota; class Alphaproteobacteria; order Sphingomonadales; family Sphingomonadaceae; genus Sandarakinorhabdus. The sequence goes on along the minus strand of JBBQIP010000017.1, from coordinate 9,840 downwards.
TCCTCGCTCGGCAGGCCGCGCAGCAGGGAGGCTACGAACAGCAGCGCGCCCGCAAGCACCGCCACCGCACCAATGCCGAGAAAGAGCCGCCAACGCCGCATCGCGCTCTCCCCTACAGGCTGGAGCGCCGGCGCGAAAGGGCGCACGGCGGCGGAAATGGAGCCAGCAGCCGGTGGGGGCCGCGCTCAGCCACCCAGCAGCTGCCGCTCGATGGCACGGGCCAGGCCTTCGGCAACCTTGCGCTGGCCGGATTTCGAGAACAGGAAATCGGCATCCTCGCCGTTCGAGACATAGCCGGTTTCCAGCAACACACTGGGCACATCGGGCGCCTTCAACACCCTGAAACCCGCGAAATGATGAAAGGTGGAGCGAAAGCGGATGCGGCTGCCGAGCTCGTCCTGCAGCAGCTCTGCAAAAGCTGCCGAGACATTGCCGGTGGCGCGTCTTGAAAGCTCGATCATGATGTCTCCCACCTCCGGCGCATCGACACCCAGATTGAGACCGCCGATGATATCCGCCTTGTTTTCGCGCGCTGCCAGACGCTCGGCCACCGCATCCGACGCGGTGGCCGAGAGGGTATAGACGCTCGCCCCCTGCGCCTGTGCATTGGCTGCTGCATCGGCATGCACCGAGACAAACAGATCGGCCCGCGCGGCGCGCGCAATCGCCACCCGCCCGCCCAGCGGCACAAACCGATCATCCGCGCGGGTAAGCTTGACCCGCACCTTGCCCCGCCGCTCCAGCGCGCGCGCGGTGGCCAGCACAATCGCCAGCGTCACATTCTTTTCATAGCGGCCATCGACCGCGATTGCCCCCACATCCTTCCCGCCGTGCCCGGCATCTATCACTACCAGCGGCTTGCCCCCCGAGCGGGGCTTCATGCCCGGTGCCCGGCGGGATGCGGGCGGCGCGGGTTCGGGCAAGGCCGGTTCCGGCGCCGGCTCAGGCGCTGGTTCGGGAATCGGCGTAAGCGCGCCGGGAAGCCGGGGCCCGGCGGGAGTGATCGGGGCGGGGCTGATGGGGGCGGCGCCAGCAGCGGGCAGCGGGGCGGCGGCTATCACGATATCCAGCCGCGCCGGCATCCTGGTGACCGGCATGGCGCTTCGACCAGCGGCAATGGCTTCGGCAAATTCGGCGGGTGTGGCGCGGCGAAGCGTGAGCACCAGTGCCTTGTCGCTGGCCTGAGCGCTGACCAGCAGGACCGGGGCATCCAGATCGAGCACCAGCCGCGCCACGCCGGGCTGAAACGCCGCCAGCCGCAGCCCGCGCACACTGGCGGCGCCGGGGGCGGCAACCGGCCCTGCCACTACTGCCGGCAGGTCGATGACCAGCCGGTCAGGCTCGCCGAGTGCGAAAATCTGCCCTGCCGCCACCGGACCATCGCTGGTGATGGTGATGACCGCCGGCACTACGCTCACGCCCAATAGCGTGGCCGCCGATGCCGGGCCGGCAAGTGCCAGCAGCAATACGGCGGCGAACAGCCCGGCGAGACGCCGAAGCACCAGCCTCAGCCGGCCTTCAGCACAGCCGTGCCCGCATAGCGCCCGCTCACCCCAAGCTCCGCCTCGATCCGCAGCAGCTGGTTGTATTTGGCCAGCCGGTCGGACCGCGCGAGGCTGCCGGTCTTGATCTGGCCGCAGCCGCAGGCCACCGCCAGATCGGCGATGATCGAATCCTCGGTCTCGCCCGAGCGGTGGCTCATTACCGTGCGGTACCCGGCGCGGTGGGCGATATCGACCGCCTGCAATGTCTCGGTCAGGGTGCCGATCTGGTTGACCTTGACCAGCAGCGCATTGGCCAGGCCTTCGGCTATCCCGTCCATCAGCCGCGCCGGGTTGGTGACGAACAGATCATCCCCCACCAGCTGCACCGTGCGCCCCAGCCGTTCGGTAAGCAGCTTCCAGCCGGCACGGTCATCCTCCGCCATGCCGTCTTCAATGGAAAGAATGGGGTAATCGGCCGCCAGCGCCGCCAGATAGTCGGTCATGCCGGCACCATCCAGCACCAGCCCCTCGCCCTCCAGATGATATTGCCCATTCCGGTAGAATTCGGTGGAGGCCACATCGAGCGCCAGCCACACATCGCGGCCGGGGGTGAAGCCGGCTTTTTCCACCGAAGCCATGATGAAATCCAGTGCCGCCCGGCTGCTGCTGAGTGCTGGCGCAAAGCCGCCCTCATCGCCCACCGAGGTGGCAAGGCCGGCAGCCTTCAAGGCGCTTTTCAGCGTATGGAAAATCTCGGCCCCCCAGCGTACGGCATCGGCCATCGAGCCCGCCCCCACCGGCATCACCATGAATTCCTGAATATCGATGGGATTATCGGCATGGGCGCCGCCGTTGATGATGTTCATCATCGGCACCGGCAGCAGCCCGGCCGAAACGCCCCCCACATAGCGGTGCAGCGGCAGCCCGCGCGCATCCGCCGCCGCCCGCGCCACGGCCAGGCTGACGCCCAGAATCGCATTGGCGCCCAGCCGCGCCTTGTTCGGGGTGCCATCGAGCTCGATCATCGCGAGGTCGATTTCGCCCTGTTCCTCGGCCTCCATGCCGGAAAGCGCGTCGAGGATCTCGCCGTTCACCGCTTCCACCGCGTCTAGCACGCCCTTGCCCATATAGCGGGCGGGGTCGTTGTCGCGCTTTTCGGCCGCCTCATGGGCGCCGGTGGAGGCGCCCGAAGGCACCGCCGCCCGCCCGAGCACGCCGGTCTCCAGCACCACATCCACCTCGACCGTGGGGTTGCCACGGCTATCGAGAATTTCCCGCCCGATGATATCGATGATCGCGGTCATGCGGCCTGCTCCCGGTTGTTGTTTCGACCACTGCCAAGGTTGCGCTATGGTTGCGCGACGGTTGCACAGCGGCCGCCTCCGCGCCATCTATCGGGGGAGAGAGGAAGCGGCAACCCGGCTGGAACCGGAAGGCACTATCGGTGTTGCTGCAAATACGCCCGAAAGGAGACGGCCATGAGCAGAAGCAATATTACCCTCCCCAGCCCCGCCAAAGGCAGCACGGGAGAGCGGATCAGCGAATTTGCCGAAGATGCGAAGAACGAACTGGCCAAATCGATGAACGGCCTTGTGCTGGCAGCCCATGAGATTGCCGCGAACATCGACAGCGTGGCAGGCAACCCCGCCGGCGAACTCGCCCGCGGCGCCGCCGGGCTGCTCGACAGCTTCCAGCGCAGCCTTGAAAATCATTCTGTCGCCGAAATCCTGGAGGAAGGCGAGGCGCTGGTGCGCCGCAACCCCGCCGCTTCGCTGGGCATTGCGGTGGCGAGCGGCTTCGTGATCGCCCGGCTGCTGCGGGGCAGCCCTGAAGAATGAAGGAGGCGCCGTCCGAACCCGCCAGTGCATCTGCCGACAGCGAAACGGTTCCGCCGCCGGAGCCAAAACCCGGCCTGTTCTCGCTGCTCGATTCGCTCATATCCGACAGCCAGAATCTGGTTTCCACCGAGTTCAACCTGGCAGCAGCCGAAATCCGCGGCAACATCCGCAAACTTCTGGTTTCGATGGCAATCATTCTTGCCGGAGGGATCATCTGCGGAATTGCCGGAATCGCGCTGCTGGGCGCAGTCATTGCAGCACTCGCACCCGCGCTGGGGCCGGTCTGGGCCTCGCTGGTCACGGCACTTGTGGCAATCGTCTCGGGTGGCGGGCTGATCGTCGCCGGCGCACGGCGGTTGAACAACGCAACCCTTGCGCCCGAGCGGGCGATAGCCAATCTTAAGGCACATGCCCGTGTGCTGAAACGAAGCGGCGGGAAGGAGGTACCCGATGAACGCCAATCCGGTTGAACGCCTCGCGGAGGAAGCGGTAGCTGCACGGCGCCGGTTCGATGCAACGCTGTCCGAGCTGGGCCGCCGTACCGACCCCAAGACGATTGCAGACGAGGCGCTGGAAACCGCGCGCGAACAGGGGCGCAGGCTTTCCAGCGGCGCGCGCACCATTGCCAGCGATCACCCGATCGCGCTGGGCGCCGGCGCGGTTGCTGTTGCCCTGGCCTTGCTGGCCGCACGCCAGTTGAAGGTAGCGCGGGTCGATCTGGGCGATGATGCCGAGGATTACAGCGGCTATTCCGATTACAACGAAGCCTATGCAGGTGGCTCAGACCCACTCGACGAGCCGGATCCAGCCCCGGTCGCTTCCTCGATCATTGGCCAGCATCCATTGGTTTCGATGGTTTTGGGCCTGGCTGCCGGTGCGCTCATCGGCCTGCTGGGACCACACGCCACCCGGCGTTGAGGGCGACGCGGCTGCTGCCTGAAGCCGGGAAGCGGGTTCAGCCGCCGTCAAGGCGCGGCCGGCCATGGTGCGCCATCAATTGCTTTTTTTGGAGATTTTCATGCGTTTTGTGATTCTTTCTGCGGCTCTTGCGCTGGCGCCGCTCGTCGGTGCCCCTGCCCTTGCCCAGATCGCACCTGCCGCCGCTGCCGCGCAGGGCGATCCGCAGGCGCGAAGCTTCATCGAAGAGCTTTCGAACGATGCCTTTTCGGTGCTGCGCGATCCATCGGTGAGCCGTGTCGAGGCGCGGACAAAGTTCCGCCGCATGCTGCAGGAGAATGTGGCGCTTGCCGATATCGGCGATCGGCTGATCCGGCAGAGCAAGGCCAAGTTCAGCGCCCAGCAGCTGGAAGCTTACCGCGCCGCCTTTCCCGAATTCATCCTCAATGCCTATGCCGACCGGCTGTATGATTATCAGGATGCCACCATCAAGGTGACCCGCATCTCGGCGCGCGGACCGTTCACCGATGTGCAGACGCGGGTACAGCGCGCAGGCGGCCAGCCGCTCGACGCGATCTGGCAGGTGAAAAAGACCGCTGCCGGCAAATATCTGGTGAACAACCTCACCGTATCGAACGTGAACCTGTCGATCACCCAGGCGGCGGATTTCAACAACCGCATCGCCACCGAGGGCCCCGACTCGCTGATCAACTTTCTGAAGAGCGCCAACGCTCGCTCGACAGCGTCGCGCAGCGGCAGCTGATGCCGGTCCGCATCAGCGAGCAGGCCTTTGTCCACCCCAGCGCGCAGCTTTATGGCGAGGTGAGCATCGGCGCGCGCGCATCGGTGTGGTGCAACGCCGTCATCCGCTCCGAAACCGCCTTTGTGGAGGTGGGCGAAGGCACCAATCTGCAGGATTTCGTGATGGTGCACACCGATCCGGGCAAGCCGGTGCGGATCGGGCGCTTCTGTTCCATCACCCACCGCGCCACGCTGCACGGCTGCACGATCGAGGATCATGTGCTGATCGGGATCAACGCCACCATCTACAATGGCGCTCATATCGGCGCCGGCTCCATCGTGGGGCAGCACGCCTATGTGCGGGACAATATGCAGGTGCCGCCACGCAGCATCGTGGTGGACAGCCCGGCGCGGGTGCTGCGCTCGGCCGATAGCCGGCTGGCAAACCGCATCAACGCCGAATTCTACATGCTGAACGCCGACGCCTATAAAGCCGGCAACCACCGGGCGTGGGACGGGCCGGAGTTTCAGGGATGGATGGCCGAAACCATGGCGCGGCTGGCGGCAGAATATGCCTGAACCGAAAAACCGGCCAAAAAACCGGCCAAAAAACCAATTGGCAGGCCCCGGCGCAACCCGCTAGGCAGGCCCATGAGCAAATTGCATCTCGTTTTCGGCGGCCGCGTCGCCAACCCCATGGGCGTGGAGTTCACCGAGCCGGACAAGCTCGATATCGTGGGCATCTTCCCCGATTTCGCCTCTGCCGAGGCCGCGTGGCGCAGCAACGCCCAGCGCACGGTTGATGATGCGACGATGAAATATGTGGTGGTGCATTTGCACCGGTTGCTGGAGCCAGGCGAAGCGCGGCCGTAAGCAAGCAAAGCTTGCGCGCGGACTCGCGCAAGTCCGGCCGGCGGGTTGGCGCGCCTTCTGCGCCAATCCCGTCCGACGCCAGCCGCGGCTTTGCTGCGGCCTTCTAACTTTAAAAAGTCCGCGGCTTTGCCGCGGCCCAACCCCAACCTTACTTGTTGTTCGCAGCCAGCCCAAAGCCGGAGAAGCGCTTGTTGAAGCGCGCCACCTGGCCACCGGCATCGAGCATCTTGCCAGCACCGCCAACCCATGCCGGGTGCGAGGTAGGGTCGATTTCAAGGTTCATGACATCGCCCTCTTTGCCCCAGGTCGAGCGGGTCTGATACTCGGTCCCATCGGTCATCTTGACCGTGATCATGTGATATTCGGGGTGCAGGCCGGACTTCATGATGCTTTGTCTTTCCACTTTGGCCGGTTCCGACCGGCCTTGAAAACGAAGGCGGGTCCTTAAAGCAAGCTGCGGCTCTGTGCAATCAGCCAATCGGCACGATGGTGGCCCCATGAGATATCGGGGGCGAGTTCGAACAGCCCGACTTCTGGCCACATCCATAGCGGATACAGGCCAGCGCTTGAGCGCAGGCCGCAATGGCCTCATAGCAAGGTGATGCCCATCATCGGCCAGCCGCTCCCCGCCGCTTCCAGCGCGAACGCCGCCGCCATGGCCCGGCAGGTGGCAGAACTTCGGCAATTGGTCAGCCGCATTGCCGAGGGCGGGCCGGAAGCCTCCCGCGAGCGCCATGTCGCGCGCGGCAAGCTGCTGCCGCGCCAGCGGGTGGAGGCACTGCTTGATCCGCATACGGCGTTTCTCGAAATCGGCCCGCTGGCCGCGCACGGCGTGTATGAGGAGGATGTGCCGGCCGCCGGGCTGATTGCGGGCGTGGGGCAGGTCGAGGGCCGGCTTTGCGTCATCGTGGCCAATGATGCGACCGTGAAGGGCGGCAGCTACTACCCCCTCACCGTGAAGAAGCATCTGCGCGCGCAGGAGATTGCCGCGCAGAACCGCCTGCCCTGCCTGTATCTGGTCGATTCGGGCGGCGCCAACCTGCCGCGCCAGCAGGATGTTTTTCCGGACCGCGACCATTTCGGCCGGATATTCTTCAACCAGGCGCAGATGTCTGCCGCCGGCATTGCCCAGATTGCGGTTGTGATGGGCAGTTGCACCGCCGGCGGCGCCTATGTGCCGGCCATGGCAGACGAATCGATCATCGTGCGTGACCAGGGGACGATCTTTCTGGGCGGGCCGCCGCTGGTGAAGGCCGCCACCGGCGAAGATGTGACCGCCGAGGAGCTGGGCGGCGGCGATGTGCACACCAGGCTTTCAGGAGTGGCCGACCATCTGGCCGAGGATGACGGGGATGCGCTTGCCATCGCCCGGCGGATTGTCGCCACCCTGCCCCGCCCGGCGCCGGCGCTGGAGGTGCAGCCGCCACTGCCGCCGCGCTTTCCTTCGAGCGAACTGCACGCGCTGGCGCCGCTCGATCCGCGCCACCCGGTCGATGTGCACGAGATCATCGCGCGCATTATAGACGGCAGCGAGTTCCAGCCCTTCAAGCCGCGCTTCGGGGAAACCCTGGTGTGCGGCTTTGCCCATATCGAGGGGATGCCGGTGGCCATATTGGCCAACAACGGCATCCTGTTTTCGGAAAGCGCGCAAAAGGGCGCGCACTTCATCGAGCTGGCGTGTGCGCGCAAGATTCCGCTGCTGTTCCTGCAGAATGTCAGCGGCTTCATGGTGGGCAAACGCTATGAGAATGAAGGGATTGCCCGCCACGGCGCCAAGCTGGTGACCGCAGTGGCCTGTGCGGCAGTGCCCAAGATCACCCTCATCATCGGCGGCAGCTACGGCGCTGGCAATTATGGCATGTGCGGCCGCGCCTTTTCTCCCCGCTTCCTCTGGATGTGGCCGAATGCGCGGATAAGCGTGATGGGCGGCGAACAGGCCGCGAGCGTGCTGGCCACGGTAAAATCCGGCGGTTTTGCGAGTGGACAAGAGGAAGAGGCCTTCAAGGCTCCCATCCGCGCCCGCTATGAAGCCGAGGGGCACAGCCATTATGCCAGCGCCCGGCTGTGGGATGATGGCATCATCGACCCCGCCGACAGCCGCCGCGTGCTGGCGCTCAGCCTGGCCGCCGCGCTGCAGGCGCCTATTCCCGAAACCCGCTTCGGCACTTTCCGGATGTGAGCGCGGTGCTTGAAACCAGCCTCGATGCCGTGGGGACGGCCCATGTGGTCCTCAACCGGCCCGAGCGGCACAATGCCTTTGATGAAGAGCTGATCGAGGCGCTCACCGAGGCTTTCATCGGCTTTGGCCGAGACGCGGCGGTGCGCGCGGTGGTGCTTTCGGGTGCGGGCAAATCCTTTTGTGCCGGTGCGGACATCGGCTGGATGCGCCGCGCTTCGGGCTGGAGCGAGGCCGAGAACGAGGCCGATGCGCTTCGCCTCTCGGCAATGTTGGCCGCCATCAATGGCTGCCCGCGCCCGGTGATTGCGCGGGTGCGCGGCCATGTAGCGGGCGGCGGCGTGGGGCTGGTGGCGTGCGCGGACATGGTGGTGGCGGATGCGGCCACCAGCTTCCGCCTTTCCGAAGTGCGGCTGGGGCTTACGCCCGCCACAATCGCGCCCTTCGTGCTGGCCAAGATGGGCACCAGTGCTGCGCGGCGGCTGTTCCTGACAGCGGAAGCGTTTTCCGCCGATCAGGCGTGGAAGATGGGGCTGGTCCACGAGGTGGTGGCAGACCGGGATGCAGCGGACGCTTGTGTGGCGCATTGGCTGGCCCATATCGGCACCGCAGCGCCGGGTGCAGTGGCCGATGCCAAGGCGCTGATTGCCGATGTGGCCGGGCAGCCGATTACCGAAAGCCTGCGGACGATGACCGCAAAGCGCATCGCAGCCCGCCGCGCCAGCCCCGAAGGCCGCGAGGGGTTGGCCGCCTTCCTTGAAAAGCGCCCCGCCGGATGGGCCCGATGAAAAAGCTGCTGATCGCCAACAGGGGTGAAATCGCGCGGCGGATCATCCGCACCGCCCATGCCATGGGCCTGGAAACCGTGGCGGTGTTTGCGGACGCGGATGCGGGCAGCCCCCATGTGCGCGAGGCCAGCCAGTCGGTAGCGCTGGGGCCGGACAGCGCGCGGCCCTATCTGGATGCCGATCGGATGCTCCGCAGCGCGCTGCGGGCCGGCGCCGATGCGGTGCACCCCGGCTATGGGTTTCTTTCGGAAAATGCGGGCTTTGCAGCCGCCGTGGAAGCGGCCGGGCTGGTGTTCATAGGCCCGCCGGCCGATGCCATTCGCGCCATGGCACTGAAGGACGGCGCCAAGGCGATCATGAAACAGGCCGGGGTGCCGGTAACCCCGGGCTATCAGGGCACCGACCAGAGCCTGGTGCGGCTGGCAAAGGCCGCCGAGGGTGTTGGCTATCCGCTGCTCATCAAGGCGGTGGCAGGCGGCGGCGGCAACGGCATGCGCGTGGTGGACCGCGCGGCAGATTTTCAGGAAGCGCTGATGGCGGCGCAGCGCGAAGGCGAAGCCGCCTTCGGCAACCCTGCCGTGCTGCTGGAAAAGCTGGTGCGCCGGCCCCGCCATGTGGAGGTGCAGCTGTTTGCCGATGCGCATGGCAATGTCGTGCACCTGCACGAGCGCGACTGCTCGCTGCAGCGCCGCCACCAGAAGGTGATCGAGGAGGCGCCGGCGCCCGGGCTTTCAGACCGGCTGCGCCACCGGCTGGGCATGGCGGCAGTCACCGCCGCAACCGCTATCGGCTACAGGAACGCCGGCACGGTCGAGTTTCTGCTCGACCTCGACGATCTGGATACAGACAGCGATCCTGCGTTCTATTTCATGGAGATGAACACGCGTCTTCAGGTAGAGCATCCGGTTACAGAGGCGATTACCGGGCTCGATCTTGTTGAATGGCAGCTCCGTATCGCACGCGGCGAAGCGCTACCTCTCAAGCAGTCGGAAATCCCGCTATTGGGCCATGCGGTGGAAGCCCGGCTCTATGCCGAAGACCCG
>JBBQIP010000016.1:0-20898 GCA_038325045.1 Sphingomonadales bacterium | reverse complement strand
GCCTCGGCATATTGCTTCGCCGGATTTTCATGGTCCTGGAATATGTCCGGCAGCCGCAGCGTGCGCACCTTCAGCCCTGCATCGGTCAAGCCTTCGTCCGATAGCCAGGTGAGCACATGCGCGCCGAAACCGCCGATGCTGCCTTCCTCCACCGTCAACACCACCTCATGGGTGCTGGCGAGCTTGCGAATCAGTGCATGGTCGAGCGGTTTGGCGAAGCGAAGATCGGCCACGCTGGTGGAGATGCCCTTGCGCTCCAGCTCGTCCGCCGCCTTCAGCGCATCGCCCAGCCGCGTACCGAGCGAGAGAATCGCCACGGTCTTGCCCTCGCGCACCATCCGTCCCTTGCCAATCTCCAGCCGCTCGGGAACCGCCGGCAGCGCCACGCCGGTGCCCTCGCCGCGCGGGTAGCGCACTGCGATCGGGCCAGTGTCATGCATGGCGGCGGTGTGCACCATATGCACCAGCTCGGCCTCGTCGGCAGCCGCCATCACCACGAAATTGGGCAGCGTCGCCAGATAGGTCACATCGAAGGAGCCGGCATGGGTGCTGCCGTCCGCCCCCACCAGCCCGGCACGGTCTATGGCAAAGCGCACCGGCAGGTTCTGGATCGCCACATCATGCACCACCTGATCGTACGCGCGCTGCAGGAAGGTGGAATAGATCGCACAGAAAGGCCGCATGCCCTCGGCCGCCAGCCCGGCCGCAAAGGTAACCGCGTGCTGCTCGGCAATGCCCACATCGAAGGTCCGGTCGGGAAACGCCTTGTTGAACCGGTCGATCCCGGTGCCCGACGGCATGGCAGCGGTAATGCCCACGATCTTCGGGTCGCGCTTGGCTTCCTCGATCAGCGCATCACCGAACACATTCTGATAAGCCGGTGCCTTGGGGGCAGTCTTGTGCTGGGCGCCCGACACCACGTCGAACTTCACCACGCCGTGATATTTGTCCGCCGCCGCCTCGGCCGGCGCATAGCCCTTGCCCTTTTTGGTAACGACATGGACGAGAATCGGCCCCTCGGCCGCATCGCGCACATTTTCGAGCACGGGCAGCAGATGATCGAGGTTATGCCCGTCGATCGGCCCGACATAATAAAAGCCCAGCTCCTCGAACAGCGTGCCACCGCCCTGCGCCATGCCGCGCGCATATTCATCCGCCTGCCGCGCCGCATTCATCAGCGGCCTTGGCAGCGCCTTCCTTGCAATCTGCTTTATCGCCTCGCGCAGTTCCATGAAGTGTCGCGAGGAAAGCAGCCGCGCCAGATAGGCTGAAAGCGCCCCCACCGGCGGCGCAATCGACATGTCATTGTCGTTCAGGATCACCACCAGCCGGTTGCCGGCCTGGGCGGCGTTGTTCATCGCTTCATAGGCCATGCCGGCGCTCATCGCCCCGTCACCTATCACCGCAATGCCCTTGCCCGGCCGGTCCTGCATCTTGTTGGCCACGGCAAATCCCAGCGCGGCAGATATCGAGGTCGAGCTGTGTGCCGCGCCGAACGGATCATATTCGCTCTCGCTGCGCTTGGTGAAGCCCGATAGCCCGCCACCCTGGCGCAGCGTGCGAATACGGTCGCGCCGCCCGGTCAAAATCTTGTGCGGATAGGCCTGGTGGCCGACATCCCACACCAGCTTGTCGTCGGGCGTGTTGAACACATAGTGCAGCGCGACTGTCAGCTCGATAACCCCCAGGCCAGCGCCAAGATGGCCACCGGTGGAGGAAACGGCATCGATCATTTCAAGGCGCAGCTCGTCCGCCAGCTGCCGCAGCTGGTCATGCCTCAGCCGGCGCATATCGGCTGGCAGGTTCACGGTATCGAGAAGGGGGGTTGAGGGTCTGTTGCTCACGGAGTCGCCGGAATTGTTGAGTCTGCGATGCACGCTAGCGCCAGTTTCCGGTCCTGTCACGGCACCTTGGCGTCGCTGGGGCGTCGCTAAGGCGTCGCTGCAGCTTCCATCGGGGCCGCTGGCGCCTGGTGTCAGCCGGCCACAGCCTGTCGGCAATCGGCACATTGCCCGCGCATCTCGATCACCGACCGTGCCGGCGCAAAGCCTGTCGCCTCGGCGCTCGCGCGCAAACTCCGGCCCAGCCGGTCATCATCGAGATGAGTCGCGCGGCCACAAGCGTCGCAGACCAGAAAGATGCAGTCGTGCGTACAGTCAGGATGCGCATTCGCCACATAGGCATTGGCACTTTCCACCCGCATCGCGACATTGCTGGCCACAAACAGATCGAGAATCCGGTAGACGCTGTTAGCGGCCACCCGCCGGCCCTGCGCCTGCCCCACCGCATCGGTCACGTCATAGGCGCTCACCGGGCGGTCGAAGCCAGCCAGCGCCTTGAACACCGCTGCCCGCATCGGGGTCCATTGCTCGCCAGCGGCGGTCAATGCGCGCTCGGCAGCCGCATTCAGCGCCGCGCCCTTGCGGTGGTGGTGGCCATGTTCAACCCCAACGGCCTGAACGGAAGACGGTGCACTTGCCATGGCGCAAGTATCGAAGGGATTGGCCTTGAGTGCAAGCCGCAGCAGCCGGCAGGAATTTCCGCTCAGCCGCGGGTAAGCCGCATGTTCATGAAATGTGCGCCCGCCAGCACGCTGACACCGGTGACGGAAAGCCACAGCTCGCTAGCACTATGATGCGCCACCAGCAGCGAAGCGGCCATCAATCCCAGCCCCAGCCCACCGCCGGCGAGCACTACCCGGCGCTCATGCTGCCAAAAGCCGCGCAGCAGCGCAAAGCCCGCAAGCGGCATCGCCAGCCCAAGCCCGATCAGATGCACCTGATGGCTCAGCCAGCCGCCCGCCAGCGCAGCGCCGGCAAATACCAGCGCTCCGCCCAGGCAATGCAAAAGGCAAAGCCCTGAAAGCAGCAGCGCGGCACGGTCGAAGAGGGAAGACGATTCCGGAGTCATTTCTCTCTGTTACATTGTCTCATGGGCGGCTGCAACCCAAAGCAGCAATGTGCCACACCAGCGCGACGATGCTGCACTTGGCGCCGCAACCGCTTTGCGGCATTGGCTCGGCATGGCCAGCATCGCCGCACCATCTGAAACCGTGTCCGCCGGAGGCGCAACCGCCAACCCGTCGCGCGCAGCGCATCGGGCAGTTGCGCTCTGGCTGTTCGCGGTGGCCGGGCTCATCTTTCTCATGGTCATGGTCGGCGGCATCACCCGTCTCACCGAATCAGGGCTCAGCATCACCCGTTGGGATGTCGTCTCCGGCACACTGCCACCCGTGGGCGAGGCAGCATGGCAGCAGGAATTCGCGGCCTACAAGGCGTCCTCCCAGTATCAGCTGATGAACAAGGGCATGAGCCTTGCTGCTTTCAAGGGCATCTTCTTCTGGGAATATGTGCACCGGCTGCTCGGCCGACTCATCGGCCTGGCCTTTGCGCTGCCGCTCGCATGGTTCTGGATAACCCGCCGCATCCCGGCCGGCTACAAGCCGCGGTTGCTGGCGCTGCTCGCCGCCGGCGGCCTGCAGGGAGCGATCGGCTGGTGGATGGTGTCTTCGGGGCTTGTCGGCCGCACCGAAGTGGCGCCGGAACGGCTTGCCGTGCACCTCACCCTCGCGCTCTCGATCATGGCCGCCTGCATCTGGACCGCTCTCGACCTGCGCCAAAGCGGAGCAACGCCTTCCCCCCGCCCTTCCCGCTGGGTGCTGCCTTTTGCTGCGCTGCTGCTGGTCCAGATCATCTGGGGCGCCTTCACTGCCGGGCTGCGCGCCGGCCACGCCTCTGCCACCTGGCCGCTGATGGCGGGCGCGCTGGTACCGGCCGGGCTTGCCGATAGCCTGGCAGGCCTGGTGGGCGATCCCTTCACCGTCCAGTTCGTCCACCGCAGCCTGGCTTGGGTGGTGGCAGCAGCCGCGCTTACCATTGCGTGGAGGCTGTATAAGGCTGGCGCCGGGCCGCGCGCACTGGCTCTTGGCACGTTGGTTCTGGCGCAGTTCTTCCTCGGGGTGGCCGTGGTGGTGAGCGGGGTTGCCCTGCCGCTCGGCGTGGCCCATCAGGCAATGGGAGCAGCCCTTGTGGCCGCCACGGTGTGGGCGGCGCATTGGGCATGGCAGGGCCGGCAGCGGGAAAGAATGGAATGACCGATCGGAATGTCCTTGGTGGCCCGCTTGTGGTTTGCGGCACCGATCCGATCACCGGTTGGCTGCGGGATGGCTGCTGCAGCACCGATCGGCACGATACCGGCGTGCACACCGTTTGCGCGGTGATGACGCAGGAGTTTCTGGCGTTCAGCGCCTCGCGCGGCAACGATCTGTCGCGCCCGCAACCATCGGTCGGTTTCGATGGGCTGAAGCCCGGTGACCGCTGGTGCCTGTGCGCCGCGCGCTGGGAGGAGGCTCGGCTCGCCGGCTTCGCGCCCGAGGTGGTGCTCGAAGCCTGTCATGAAAAAACCCTCGAAATTACAGCGCTCGGGCATCTGCAGGCCTATGCCGTGGCAGACGATACGGTACAATAATACCGTATCCGAAACCATCGGAAAAGCTTGACGCAATTGCGCACTTGGCGCATTAGCCGCGTCCTGCCGGTGGCGCTTGGCGTCGCCGGTTTCGTTTTTGCCCGCAACCTGCTGGAACCTGCCGATGACCGCCGCCAACCCCCGTACGCTCTCCCGCGTCACCGCCTCGATCAAGCCTGCCGAGGTCGAGAAAAAGTGGCTGATCATCGATGCCGAAGGGCTGGTCGTCGGCCGCCTCGCCTCGCTTATCGCCAATCGCCTGCGCGGCAAGCACAAGGCCAGCTTCACCCCGCACGTCGATTGCGGAGACAACATCATCGTCATCAACGCCCAGAAGGTGCGCTTCACCGGCAAGAAGGCCAATGACAAGCGCTACTACCGCCACACCGGCCACCCCGGCGGCATCAAGGAAACCTCGCCCGCCAAGATCCTCGAGGGCAAGTTCCCCGAGCGTGTGTTGGTAAAGGCTGTGGAGCGCATGGTGCCGCGCGGTCCGCTTGGCCGCCAGCAGATGCGCAACCTGCGCGTTTTCGGCGGCGCCGAGCATCCGCACGAGGCCCAGAACCCCGAAGTGCTAGATGTGGCGGCCATGAACCCCAAGAATTCCACCCTCGCCCGGAAGGCCGCTGACCAATGAGCGATAACCGCCAGTCCCTGACCGATCTCGGCACCATGCAGGAAGATGGCGCTTTGCCGCCTCCTTCAGGTGGCGGCGGCGCCCCCGCCCCGCTGCGTGAGCAGGAAATCGATGCGCAGGGCCGCGCCTATGCCACCGGCAAGCGCAAGAACGCCATCGCCCGCGTGTGGCTCAAGCCCGGCTCCGGCAAGATCATCGTCAACGGCAAGGACCAGACGGTGTATTTCGCCCGTCCCACACTGCGCCTCGTCATCAACCAGCCGTTCGATGTGGCCGAGCGCCGCGACCAATATGATGTGATGGCAACCGTCACCGGCGGCGGCCTCTCCGGCCAGGCCGGTGCCGTGAAGCACGGCATTTCGGTGGCGCTCACCCGCTACGAGCCGGCGCTTCGCACCACGGTCAAGCAGGCCGGCTTCCTCACCCGCGATCCCCGCGTGGTGGAGCGCAAGAAGTACGGCAAGGCCAAGGCCCGCCGCAGCTTCCAGTTCTCCAAGCGCTGATCCTTTTCAGCCGTGCAATTGCGGGCGCGCCATGGCGACATGGCGCGCCCGCCTTGTTTCAATCAGCGGTTGCCGCTCTGCCCAGGAAAGCTAGGCTTGCAGCCATGCAAGGCATTACCGGCTTTTCCACACGGGCGCAGGCAGGCATAAGCGCCCCATGAAACGCCTGTTCGCCACCCTTTTGGTTCTGTTCGCGGCCCAGCTGCCGTTTGCGGCCAACGCCCAGACCAGCGCGGATCTTGAGCATACCCGGATCCGCATCGCAGCCGAATCCGCCACCCCGGCCCCCGGCCAGCCGCTAGCAATCGCCATCACGCTGGAGCCCAAGGACGGCTGGCACAATTACTGGCTCAACCCCGGCGATGCCGGCGCCCCCACCCGGCTGGAATGGGCGCTGCCCGATGGCACCCCGGCGCCTGCCGAGCCGCGCTATCCGGTGCCGGAAACGCTGCTTGTCTCGGGGCTGATGAACCATGTCTATGCCCACCCCAATTCGCTGCTTGCCGAAATAACCCCGCCCGCCGGGCTGGCGCCGGGCACCGCCTTCCCGGTCAGCCTGAAGATCGATTGGCTGGTCTGCTCTGACGAACAGTGCGTGCCCGAGTTCACCACCCTTTCGATGCAGCTGGTAATCGGCACCGGCGCCGCCGATCCGGCAGCTGCGGCCACCTTCAGCAAGGCCCGCGCCGCACTGCCGAAGCAGGTGGACTGGGCGGTACGCTATGCAAGCGAAAACGGCCGCTTCGTGCTGGCGGTGCCGTTTGCAGCACCGGGCACGGTAAAGGCCGCACACTTCTTCCCCGAAACCGACGGGGTCATCGATTATGCGGCGCCGCAGACGCTCACCATCAGCGGCGATACGCTGCGCATCGAAACTGCGGCTGCCAATAATCCGCAACTGGGCGATGGCGGCATCGCCGGGCTGATCCGCGTGGAACGCACCGACGAGGCAGAGCCGATCGGCTTCAGCTTCAACGCCACAGCCGGTGCCGTGCCTGCCGCTGGTCAGCCGCCCGCCGCCGCCAGCGCCGAACCCCAAGGCGCCGCCGATACCGGTGGCCTGCTGCCGGTGCTGCTGCTTGCAGTGCTGGGCGGAATCGTCCTCAACGTGATGCCCTGCGTGTTCCCCATCCTCAGCCTGAAGGCGTTGAGCCTCGCCAAGGGCCAGGTCTCGCCGGCCAAGGCTCGCGCCGATTCGCTGGCCTATACGGCCGGGGTCATCCTCGTGGTCACAGCGCTCGGTGGCATCGTGCTGGCGCTCCGTGCGGCTGGCAGCGAAGTGGGCTGGGCCTTCCAGCTGCAGGATCCGCGGGTGATCGCTTTCCTGTTGCTGCTGGTCACCGGCATCGCGCTCAACTTGGCCGGGCTGTTCGAGATCAACCTTTCCACCGGCAGCCTAGGCAGCGGGGTTACCGCGCGAGGTGATACGCTGGGCAGCTTCGCCACCGGCGCTCTTGCCGCCTTCATCGCCACCCCCTGCACCGGCCCGTTCATGGCGGGCGCTCTGGGTGCAGCGCTGGTGCTGCCGGCCGCCGCTGGCCTGCTGGTGTTCGCCGGCCTCGGCTTCGGGCTGGCGCTGCCCTTCCTTCTCATCGGCTTTGTGCCCGCACTCCGGCGCCGCCTGCCCAAGCCGGGGGCCTGGATGAACCGGCTGCGCGCCATCCTGTCGGTGCCGATGTTCCTTACCGCCCTTGCACTGGCCTGGGTGCTGGGCCGGCAGGCGGGTGTGGATGGCATGGCCATCGGGCTTTTGGGCGCACTGGCGCTCGGCCTGCTGCTCTGGTGGCTGGGCAGCCGCCAGCATGGTGGCCGGCCGGCATGGGTTCCCGGTGGCCTCGCGCTTGTCGCCACTGTGGCAGCCGTGCTGCTTGTCCCGATGGAGGCTCCGGCCGGCGGCGCCGCCACAGCCGGCACCGCCACGGTAGCCGGGCTGGAGGCCGAACCCTATACGCCCGAACGTCTGGCTGCGCTGCGCGCCGATGGCACGCCGGTTTTCCTGTTCATGACCGCTGACTGGTGCATCACCTGCAAGGTGAACGAGAAGGGCGCGCTCTCCAGCCCCGCCGTTGCGGCCGCCTTCAAGGCCGGCGGCATCAAGGTGCTGGAGGGGGACTGGACCAAGCCCAACCCGGCAATTTCCGGCTGGCTGGCCGAGCACCGCCGCGCTGGTATCCCGGTCTATGCCTTTTATGCAGCCGATGGTTCCGAGCGCGAACTGCCGCAAATTCTGAGCGAGAGCGACCTGACCGGCCTTGCAGGCTGAAGCAGCCCTCCCCAGCTTAAGAGGAACGACAAGGAGGACACCGCCATGCACAAACTGCTTCCCTTCGCGCTCGTCGCGGCCGGGCTGGTAACCCCGGTGTTGGCAAGTGCCGCGCCAGTCATCGGCGCACAGGCGCCGGCGTTCACCGCGCTCGATGTGCGCGGCAAACCGGTAAGCCTCGCCGATTTCAAGGGCCGCACCGTGATCCTTGAGTGGACCAATCCCGGCTGCCCCTTCGTTCGCGCGCATTATGACAGCGGCAACATGCAGGCCACCCAGGCCAGCGCGATTGCCAAGGGCGCGGTGTGGCTCAGCATAAACAGCGGCGCACCGGGCAAGCAGGGCCATATGAACGGCAAGGATGCGCAGGCCCAGATGGCAACCGACAAGACCAGCCCGAGCGCCTATCTGCTCGACCCCAAAGGCAGTGTGGGTACGCTATATGCCGCGCGCACCACGCCGCAAATCTATGTCATCAGCCCCGATGGCACGCTCGCCTACAACGGCGCGATCAACGATCGGCCGACAGCGGACAAGGCCGATGCGCTGGCTGGCGCCAACCATGCGCTGGCAGCGCTTGCTGCCGTGCAGGCAGGCCGCAAGCCCGCGCCCGCCACCACCAAGCCTTATGGCTGTTCGGTGAAATACCCGGGCTGATTGCACCGGCCCGAGCAGCGGCCTAAACCCGGAGGAACAGCCGGACCACCGGCCGATCTCCGGGGGAGTTCACATGCGCATTGCCCTTACCATAGGCCTGCTGTTGGGCAGCACGGTCATGGCATCACCAGCATCCGCCCGCACCCGCTTTTCAGCAGAAATCACCCGCACCGCGCACGGTATTCCGCACATTCGCGCCGCAAACTGGCGCGGCATCGGCTACGGCGTGGCCTATGCCTATGGGCAGGACAATCTCTGCATGCTGGCGGAGGAATTTGCGACCGTGGCGGGCGAGCGCTCGCTGCATTTCGGCCCCGCCGGCAAGGCCGTGCTCGGCTTTGAAAGCGTCGACAACCTGTCGTCGGATGTCTTCTTCCGCAGCGCCATCGATTTGCCGGCGCTCCGAAAGGGCGCCCGGCGCACAAGTGCTGCCGAGCGCGGCCTCTCGCAAGGCTATGTCGCAGGCTACAACCGCCTGCTGCGCAATCTCGGCGCTTCCGGCGTCCCCACCGCCTGCCGCGGCAAGCCCTGGGTGCGCCCCATCACCGCCGATGATCTTCTGCGGCTGACCGAAAAGCAGATGCTGCTCGCCGGCAGCCTGGTGTTCGCGCCCGCCATCGCCAATGCCGCCCCGCCAGCAGGCCAGAGCGCCAGCGCCGCCGCCATCGATGTGGCAGACCCTGAAAGCTACGGCATCGGCTCCAACGGCTGGGCCTTCGGGCGGGAGACCAGCGCCAATGGCCGCGGGCTGGTGGTGGGCAACCCGCACTTCCCCTGGTTCGGGCCGTCGCGCTTCTGGCAGATGCACACCACCATTCCCGGCAAGCTCGATGTGATGGGCGTGGGGCTGGCCGGCTCTCCCTTCCCCACGCTCGGCTTCAACCGCAACGTGGCCTGGACCCATACCGTAACCGCCGCCCGCCACTTCACCATCCATGCGCTCAGCCTGGTGCCCGGCGATCCCACCGCCTATCTGGTCGATGGCAAGCGCGAGCCGATGCGCCCGGTTACGGTCAGCGTGCCGATGCCCGCGGGCAGCGCGCCCGTCTCCCGCACCCTTTATACCAGCCGCTTCGGCCCGCTGGTGCTGGCGCCGGCGGCCGGGCTGGGCTGGTCGGCCACCACCGCCTATGCGCTCAAGGAGGCCAATAGCGGCAACCAGCGCGCCATCGGCACCTGGATCAACATCGCCACCGCGCGCAGCACCGCCGATATCCGCCGCGCAGTCGAGGCAAGCCTCGGCATCCCCTGGGTAAATACCATCGCTGCCGACCGCGCCGGCAATGCGCTGCTCGCCGATGTGACCGCCGTGCCCAACGTATCGGCCGCGCGCATCGCCGCTTGTGCCACGCCGCTGTCACCGCGCGTCGCCACCCGCTTCGTGCTGCTCGATGGCAGCCGCTCGGCCTGCGATTGGCAGGCGGCACCGGGCACCCCGGCAAAGGGCCTCATGCCGGCGCGCGATCAGGCGGTGTTCGCCCGCACCGATTATGTGGCGAACAGCAACGACAGCTATTGGCTCACCAACCCCAAGGCGCCAGCCTCCCCGCTCTCGCCCATCCTCGGGGCTGCCGCAACCACGCGCACGCTCCGCACCCGCTCGGGCCTTATCGAGATTGGCAAACGGCTCGATGGCAGCGACGGGCTTGGCGGCAACAAGCTCGATAACGAACGCGCCCGCACCATGGCATTTGCCAACCACAGCCTGGCGGCCGATCTGCTGCTGCCGGCGCTGCTGCCGCTCTGCGCGGCCGATCCCGCACTTGCCGCCGCTTGCGCAGCACTGGCCGGCTGGGACCGGCATTTCGATGCGGAAAGTCGCGGCGCCTATCTGTTCCACACCTTCTGGACACTGGCGGAAAACACCCCCGGCCTGTGGGGCACCCCGTTCAGCGCGGCCGATCCGGTCAACACGCCAAACAGCCCGGTCACCACCGGCGAGCCCGGCCAGAAACTGAAAGCCGCCCTTTCCGAAGCCGCCGCCAAACTGGCAAAGGAAGGCGTGGCGCTGGATGCGCGCTGGGGCGATGTGCAATGGGCGCCGCGCGGCACGGACCGCATTGCCGTTCACGGTGCCGATGGCTTTCTGGGCGTTCTCAACGTGCAGCGCAGCGTGGCGGTGCCGGGCGGGCTCAACCCGGTGCACGGATCCAGCTATATCCAGGTGGTGAGCTTCGATGATGATGGCCCGGTCGCCGATGCCGTGCTCAGCTATTCGCAGTCCACCGACCCGGCCTCGCCCTGGTACGGAGACCAGACGAGGCAATATTCCGCCAAGCAATGGAACCGGCTGCCGTTCAGCCCGGCCGCGATCGAGGCCGCAAAAATCGGCCCGGCGCAGACCATAAGCGAATGAAACCGGCCCCTTTTGCAGCAGGCGAGACTGCGCTAAACCTCGGCCATGAACCGCGCCACTGAACGCCAGACCCTTATCGCCCGCCTGGGCTCGATGACCGGCATCACCCTTTCGGGCTGCCTCGCCGCCTGGGCCATTGTCGATTCCAGCCGGGCGGTTCCGCTGGGCGTGGCCAGCGCCGTCTGCCTCATCCTCGGCATCTGGCTGGCGCGGCGCGCCAGCCGCGCGCTCCACGGCAGCTGACAGCAGAAATAGGATAGCCTCCGGTGGTTGGGGCCGGCGGCCCCAGCCGTCGGAGAGCCCCTTCAGCCTCAGCGCCGCCGGAACACCCGCTTGCCGGCCAGCCAGGTTTCATCCACCTGCGTCTTCCACAATTCGGCTGCAGGGCTGGTGAACGGGTCGCGGTCCACCAGAATGAAATCCGCCCATTTACCGGGTTCCAGGCTGCCTACCTTGGTTTCCGCATGGCCGGCATAGGCAGCGCCCAGCGTGAAGGCGGCAAAGGCCTGTAGCGGCGTCATCGCCTCCGCCATCCGCCAGCCGCCGGCCGGCTGGCCAGACCGGTCCTGCCGGGTGATGGCCGCATGCAGGCCAAAAAACGGGTTGGGCGGCTCCACCGGAAAATCCGAGCCGCCGGCCATGCGCGCGCCGCTTTTTATCAGGCTGGCCCAGGCATAGCCGCCCGCCAGCCGGGCTTCGCCGATTCGCGCTTCTGCCATCCCTTTGTCCGAAGTTGCATGGGTGGGCTGCACGGAGGCGATGATTCCCAGCCGGGCAAAACGCGGCAAATCATCAGCGCTCAATATCTGCGCATGCTCGTCTCTGAGCCGCAGCTTCTCCCGCTGCTCGGGCGGCACCGCGGCAAAGGCCGAAAGCGTGGCGCCATTGGCTGCATCGCCAATGGCATGAACATTCACCTGAAAGCCCTTGGCCGCAGCCTCCAATATCATGCGGCGCAGCTTGCCTTCCTCATGGAAGGGCAGCCCGCGCTCGCCCGGCTTGTCGGAATATTCGCGGATCATCCACGCCCCGCGTGAGCCCAGCGCGCCGTCTGCCTGCAGCTTCATCGCCTGCATCGCCAGCATGTCGCGGCTGCCCCAGCCGATAGGCCCCTGTGGCGCGATCGCGGCCAGATTGTCCGGCCCATAGGCCATGGCATAGATGCGCGCTGTCAGCTTCCGCCGGTTGAGAAAGCGCTGGTACCGCGACCAGGTGTCGGGCGTAATGCCGGCATCATGCGCCCCGGTCAGCCCCACCGAGGCCATGATCTCGAGCGCTTTCGTCAGCTCCGCATCGCCCTGCTTCGCGGTGCTGGCCGGAATCTTCACCTCGACCAGCTTCATCGCGGCATCCACCAGCACGCCGCTAGGGTTGCCGGCAGCATCGCGTTCAATCCGGCCGCCCGGCGGGTCCTTGGTGGCAGCGGTCACCCCCGCCAATTTCAGCGCCGCGCTGTTTGCCCAGCCAGCATGCCCATCCACCCGTTCCAGAAACGCCGGCCGGCTACCGGTCACCGCATCAAGCTCGGCCGCAGTCGGAAACCGCCCCAATTTCCAGCGTTCCTGGTTCCAGCCGCCGCCAAGCAGCCAGGCGCCGGTCGGCTTATAGCCCCGGATGCTGGCCTGCGCCTCGGCAAGGGTCGCGGTCCCGTTCAGATCGACCCGCGTGGCAAGCTGCCCCAGCGCCATCACATGGCCATGCGCATCGATAAGCCCGGGCAGCAGCGTGCGGCCCTTCACATCCACCGTGCGGCCCTTCGGCAGCACAGCACCTTGCGGCAGCATGGCCACCACCTTGCCGTCGCGCCCCACCACCAGCGCTGCAAAGCGCTGGAGGCTGCCATCCGCCGTCTGCGTATAGCCATTGGCATTCACATAAACCGTGTCGGCCGCCGCCGGCACCGCCAGAACAGCAGCCAATAATGGGACGAACAGCAGCTTCATGCCGCCAAATCTAGCAGCGGCCCGGCGCGCGGCAAGCGCGAGTTTATCCGGCATCGGGCGCGCTCAACCGGCGGATGAGCGAGGATGTGTCGTCCCGCCCGCCACCCATCGCCTGCACTTCGCCATAAAAACCATCGACCAGCTCGGCCACCGGCAGCGAAACGCCCAGCCGGGCCGCCTCCTCCAGCACCATGCCAAGGTCCTTGCGCATCCAGTCCACGGCAAAGCCGAAATCGAACCGGCCTTCGAGCATGGTGGGCGCCCGGTTGGCCATCTGCCAGCTCGCCGCTGCGCCGCCCCCCACAACCTTCATCACCTCGCCCATATCCAGCCCGGCGGCGCGGCCGAAGGCCAGCGCCTCGGCCAGCCCCTGCACCACGCCTGCAATGGCAGTCTGGTTCACCATCTTGGCCAGCTGGCCGTGCCCGGCGGGGCCGATATGGCCGATGGTGCGCCCATAGCAGCGCAGCAGCGGCAGTGCTGCTGCAAACGCCGCCTCGCTGCCACCGCACATGATGGAAAGGGTGCCGCCCTCGGCACCGGCCTGCCCGCCCGACACCGGCGCATCGAGCGCCAGCAATCCATGGTCGGCCGCCGCCGCCTCGATCTGCCGGGCCAGGCCAGCAGAGGCGGTGGTATGGTCAATGAACAAGGCACCCGGCCGCATCGCCGGCAAGGCGCCCGCCTCGCCCAGCGCCACTTCCAGCACATCGGCATCGGCGCCCACACAGGCAATCACGGCATCGGCGCCGGCTGCGGCTGCAGCCGGGCTTTCCGCCTGTTTGCCGCCGTGCTCGGCCACAAAGGCCGCCGCGCGCGTTGCCGTGCGGTTCCACACCCGCACCTCATGCCCATGGGACAGGAGGTGCCGCGCCATCGGCCCGCCCATCACGCCCAGCCCCAGATAAGCCACCTGCGCCATCTACTACTCCACCGTTGCGTTTGCACCCGCCGCACCCAGCGGCTACCACCCGGTCATGACCGCCAGCAGCGCCACCTCCAGCCAAACCGTCCTGCCCATCTGCCGCGCCGATGTCGAGGCGGCTGCCAAGGCAATTGCCGGCAATATCGTGCAAACGCCCTGTTTGCGAAGCGAAACGCTGTCCAGCATCACCGGCGCCGATGTCTGGCTCAAGTTCGAAAACCTGCAGTTCACCGCTGCCTATAAGGAACGCGGTGCGCTCAACAAGCTGCTCAGCCTCACGCCGGAGGAGCGTGCGCGCGGCGTGATCGCAGCCTCGGCCGGCAACCATGCGCAGGGGCTTTCCTACAACGCCAAGCGGCTCGGCATCCCCACCACCATCGTCATGCCGCAGTTCGCCCCGATCATGAAGGTGCAGCAGACCGAAGGGCACGGCGCATCGGTGGTGCTGCACGGCGAATCGTTCGATGAAGCCTCGGCCCATGCCCATATACTGGCCGATCGGCATGGCTATGTGTTCGTCCACCCGTTCGACGATCCGCTGGTAATGGCCGGCCAGGGCACGGTGGCGATGGAAATGCTGGCGGCCGCTCCCGATATCGATTGCCTTGTGGTGCCGGTGGGCGGCGGCGGCCTCATTTCGGGCATGGCCACCTATGCTAAGGCCTTTAATCCGGCAATCGAGGTCGTGGGCGTGCAGGCCTCCCTCTATCCTTCCATGTACGCGCTGATGCGCGGCGAGCAGGCGGTCTGCGACGGCGATACGCTGGCCGAGGGCATTGCGGTCAAGAACCCCGGCCAGCTCACCCGCCAGGTAGTGCAGGCGCTGGTCGATGACATGGTGCTGGTCAGCGAGCGCGACCTTGAACATGCAGTCTCGACGCTGCTCACCATTGAAAAGACCGTGGTGGAAGGCGCCGGCGCCGCCGGGCTGGCGGCGCTGTTTGCCCATCCGCGCCGGTTCCGGGGCAAAAAGGTCGGTCTGGTGCTGTGCGGCGGCAATATCGATACACGGCTGCTCGCCAACGTGCTGCTGCGCGAGCTTGCCCGCTCCGGCCGCCTGGCGCGGTTGCGAATCAGGCTCAAGGACCGTCCGGGGCAATTGTTCGAAGTGGCGCGGATCTTCGACCAGCAGCAGGTCAATATCCTCGAAGTCTATCACCAGCGGGTGTTCACCAACCTGCCCGCCAAGGGGTTGATCACCGATATCGAATGCGAAACCCGCGACCGCGACCATCTCGACCGGCTGATCGAGGCGCTGCGCGCCGCCGCCTATGATGTGCGGATGGTGGAGCTCGGCTGAGCGGCGAGCAGAGCTGCCAAAACTGTTTCGGAACCATTAACGATCTTTTTCCTATGGAAGTTCCGCCCCGAGCCGCTTTAAGATGCACCACCAGAGCAGGCCGGAGGAGACTGTGTGACCGACCAGACCTTCCGCTTCCCGCGCTTCTTCGTGACCGCGCCGGCGCCCTGCCCCTATCTGCCCGGCCGCACCGAGCGGAAGGTGTTTGCCGAGCTTAAAGGCACAGATGTCGCCGGCATGAACGAGGCGCTGGGCAGCATCGGCTTCCGGCGCAGCCAGAACGTCGTCTACCGGCCCAGCTGCGATTTTTGCCAGGCCTGCATCTCGCTGCGGGTGCTCGCCACCCGCTTCAAGCCTTCCGCCAGCCAGCGCCGGTTGCTTCGCCGACACCAGGACCTTGAGGTGCATGCCTGCGAGCCCTGGGCCACCGATGAGCAATGGGAGCTGCTGCGCCGCTACATTGGCGACCGGCACCCCCAGGGCGGCATGGCCGGCATGGACGGGCATGATTATGCCGATATGGTCGAACAATCGCCGGTCGATACCGTGGTCGTGGAATATCGCGAGCCCTCGGAGGGTGGCCGGCCAGGTCGTCTGGTCGGCGCCTGCCTTACCGACAAACAGTCCGACGGCCTGTCGATGATCTACAGCTTTTATGAAACCGGCGACGGCGCGCGGGACGGGCTGGGCAGCTATATCATTCTCGATCACATCATGCGCGCCGGCCTTGCCGGGCTGCCGCATGTCTATCTGGGCTATTGGATAGAGCAGTGCGAGCGCATGGCCTATAAAACCCGCTTCCAGCCATCCGAACTGCTCATCGGCGGCCAATGGCGCCCCATGGCGCTGCAAACACCAGCCCCAAAAGCGCCAGCTCCAAAATTACCCGACAACCCAGCTGCTGCTGCCCTAACCGCCGGCAGCATCCCGATCCCCGAACAGCGAAGCGAACAGCGCCGCAGTTGAAGGGTCGAGCCCGGCCGGGGTGCCGCTCAGCACCTTGCCGGCAAGCTCCTTGCCCAGTTCCACCCCCCATTGGTCGAACGGGTTGATGCCCATCAGCACCGCGCCCGCAAAGGTCCGCGCCTCGTAAAAGGCCAGCAGCGCGCCCAGCGTCGCGGGGTCCAGCCGGTCGAGCAATATGGTCGAGGATGGCCGGTTGCCGGGGAAGGCGCGGGCGCTGGCCAGCACCGGGTCGCCGCCCGCCAGTGCCAGCGCCTGCTCGCGGCTGCGGCCCTCCAGCAGTGCCGCCCCCTGCGCCAGGCAATTGGCAAGCAGCTGCCGGTGGTGAGAAGGGTTGAGGCCATGCGCCGGCTCGCGCACCGCCACCAGCTCTACCGGCCCCACCACCATGCCCTGGTGCAGCAGTTGGAACACCGCATGCTGGGCATCTGTACCGGTGCCGCCCCAGGTCACCGGTGCTGTGGGCCGCGTGCACGGCTGGCCGTCCACCCCCACGGATTTGCCGTTGCTCTCCATCTCCAGCTGCTGGAGCCAGGCCGGCAGCAGCCGCAGCCGCTCGTCATAGGCAAATACGCCGCGCACCGGGGCGCCGCCAAACCGGTGCGCAAACACATCCGCCATCGCCGCCAGCACCGGCGCATTGCGCAGGGGCGGCGCTTCCAGAAAATGCCGGTCCATCGCCGCTGCGCCTGCCTTGAGCGCCGCAAAGGCGCCCGCGCCCGCCGCCAGCGCATAGGAAACCCCAACCGCGCTCCACAGCGAATAGCGGCCGCCCACCGTGTCGGCGAACGGCAGCACATGGCCCGCACCCCATTGCCGCGCTCGCTCCGGCGCCGCCGTTACCGCCACAGCGCGAGCGCGGGCATCCTTCATGCCCGCCGCTTCCATCCAGGCGATGGCCGATTCGGCGTTGGTCAGGGTTTCTGCGGTGGTAAAGGTCTTGCTCACGATCACCGGCAGCGTGGTGGCCGGGTCCATGCCGGCGGTCGCCCGCGCCAGCGCCTCGCCGTCGATGTTGCTCACCACGGCCACCGCCGGCCCCGCACAGTCCCTCGCCAGCGCATCGCCCAGCAGCGCCGGCCCCAGCGCCGATCCGCCGATGCCGATGTGCAGCACATGGGCATAGCGCCCGAGCAACGGCAGCAGCGCCGTCATTGCGGCCGCATCCTCGGCAGCAGCCGCCACCAGCGCCGGCGCGCCGGTGCCGCGCTCGGCCATATGGGTGGCGGCCCGGCCCTCGCTGGGGTTCAGGACAGCACCTGCCGCCAGCCCGGTGCGGGCCTCGGCCAGCCCGCGCGCCTCGGCCAGCTTCTCCATCAGGCCAAGCGCTGCAACATCGAGGTCGAGCCGCGAAAAATCGAAAGTGATGCCCGATTGGCGGAGCTTCAGCCGCGCCAGCCGCTCCGGATCCTCCACAAAACGCGCCCGAATCGCAGGCCTCGCCCCGTTATGCGCATGGGCAGCCAGCGCCGCTTCAATTTCGGATATCGCGTCTGCCACCGGCCCTTGATGCCGCAAAGCCGTGCCGCCGCCAAGGCCGGCCATCGTGCCACCGCCATCCGCCGGCCCCGTGATGCAGCTTGACCGCAGCCGCCAGCCGGGCCACCGCCTGCCCATGGACACACAGCTCCACGATCAGGCCATTGCCCGCGAGCGCCACATGGAGGCGACAGAACAGCTGCGCGCCCGCGCCGCCCGGCTGGGCCGGCTGGTGCTGCTGGCAGTGGCGGCGGCGCTGCTGCTGCGCGGCCTGTTCTACGAGCCTTTCAGCATCCCCAGCCAATCCATGCGGCCCGCACTGGTGAGCGGAGACACGGTGTTCGTGGCCAAATGGCCCTATGGCTTCGGCCGCCATGCGCTGCCGCTCAGCCCTGGCTTCATCACCGGCCGGCTGGGCGCCAGGCTGCCCGAACGCGGCGATGTGATCGTGTTCAAGACCCCGCGCGACAACCAGACCGACTTCATCAAACGGGTTATCGGGCTGCCCGGCGATAGCATCGCGATGCGCGGCGGCCGGCTGTGGATCAACGGCGCGCTGGTTCCGGAACGCAGCGCCTGCACGTCCGCAGCGCCAGAATGTGCGGAGATGGTCGAAACCCTGCCGGGCGGACACCAGATCCGCATCCAGAACGCCACGCGCACCGCCGCGTCAGCCGCCGACCGCGAAGACCTGCCGCCAACACTGGTGCCGCCGGATATGCTGTTCCTGCTCGGCGACAACCGCGACACCTCCGCAGACAGCCGCTATTCGCTGGCGGAAGG
Organism: Sphingomonadales bacterium; assembly: GCA_038325045.1. GTDB lineage: Bacteria > Pseudomonadota > Alphaproteobacteria > Sphingomonadales > Sphingomonadaceae > Sandarakinorhabdus. Next base: position 2,622 of record JBBQIP010000016.1, on the reverse strand, counting down.
CGGAATCGGGCTGGTACCGCTCGAAAATGTAATCGGCCGCGCCGATTTCGTGCTGTTTTCGCAAAGCTCCAGCGGCTTTAACCCGCGTCGCATCGGCCACCGCCCATGAAGCAGGCCGCTCCCGCCCTCGCCCGCTGGGCCGAGCAGCAGCTGGGCCACAGCTTCGCCGATCCGCAGTTGCTGGCGCGCGCGCTCACCCACAGCAGCGCCGCCAGCGGCCCGCGCAGCAACCAGCGGCTGGAATTTCTGGGGGACCGGGTGCTCGGCTGCGCGGTCGCCGCCATGCTCTACGGCGCGCATGAGGAGGCCGAGGGCCGGCTCACCTCGCGGCTGCATGCGCTGGTGGAAGGCCCGGCCAATGCCGAAGTGGCGCGGCGGCTGGGGGTGCCGGACTGGCTGGTGATGGAGCCGAGCGCGCGCGCCAAAGGCCTGCACCTGAGCGACAATGCCCTGGGCGATGCGGCCGAGGCGCTGGTCGCAGCGCTGTTTCTCGATGGCGGCTGGCCGGTGGCGGAGGAATTCGTGCGCCGCGAATGGGGCCGGCTGGCCGCAGAAGGCCGGGTGCTGCTCGAAGACCCCAAGTCACGCCTGCAGCAATGGGCCCTGAAGGAGAAGCGCGGCATGCCGAGCTATATAGTGATCGACCGGAGCGGCCCCGATCATGCGCCGCGCTTCACCATCGAAGTGGCGGTAAGCCAGGAGCTGCCGGCGCACGGCGAAGGCGCCAGCAAGCAGGAGGCTGAGAAGGCCGCCGCACTGGCTCTGCTCGGCCGGCTGGGCGCACCATGAGCGAGGCTCCCTCCCCCTCCACCGCCAGCCAGCGTTGCGGCAGCATTGCCATCGTCGGCGCCCCCAATGCCGGCAAATCCACGCTGGTAAACGCGCTGGTGGGGGAAAAGGTGGCCATCGTATCGGCCAAGGTGCAGACCACGCGCGCCCGGCTGATCGGCATTGCAGTAGAGGGTGACGCGCAACTGCTTCTCATCGATACGCCGGGCATCTTCAGCGCCCGCCGCCGGCTGGACCGGGCGATGGTGAAGGCGGCGTGGGACAGCACGGGTGACGCGGATGTCATCGTGATGATGCTCGATGCCGCAGGCGGGCTGAAAGATGCCCCGCGGGCCATTCTCGAACGGCTGGCGCAGCGCCCCGAGCCAAAGCTTCTGGTGCTCAACAAGGTGGATCTCGTGGCCAAGCCCAAGCTGCTGGAACTGGCCAGCGAAGTGCTGGCGGTCTGTGATTTTGCCGAGACCTTCTTCGTGAGCGCCAGCAGCGGCGACGGCGTGGCAGAGCTGAAGACCCTTCTCGCCGGCCGCATGCCGGAAGGCGCCTGGCACTATCCGGCGGACCAGCTTTCCGATGCCACCAGCCGGCTGATGGCATCCGAAATCACCCGCGAACAAATCTATGCGCAGCTGCACAAGGAGCTGCCCTATGCCAGCGCCATCGAGACCGAGAAATGGGAGGAGCGCCGCGACGGCTCGGTTGCCATCCACCAGCAGATACTGGTGGAACGCGAAAGCCAGCGCGCCATCGTGCTCGGCAAGGGCGGCAGCCGGATCAAGGAGATCGGCGCCGAAGCCCGGGCCGGCATCGCCGCCCTGCTAGGCCGGCCGGTGCACCTGTTCCTGCACGTGAAGGTTAAACCGGACTGGGCGGAGGACCGCAGCATCTACCGCGAGACCGGGCTCGACTGGGTGGACTGAACCGGGAGAATCGATGCAGCTCCGCGCCAGCGCCATCGTCTGCACGCTGCTCGGCCACGGCGAGAGCGGCGTGATCGGGCGTTTCCTCACCGCCGACCATGGCCTGGTTGCGGCCTATGTGCGCGGCGGCCGCGGGCGGCGGCTGCGCCCGGTGCTGCAACCGGGCAATATCGTGGCGCTAAGCCTGTCGGCGCGGCTCGAAAGCCAGCTGGCCAGCACAACGGTGGAACTGGCGGAGGCCCGCGCTGCGCTGGTCACTTCCGCAACCGGCCTCGCCATATTGGAATGGGCGACCGCCTTGACCGCCGCCGCCCTTGCCGAGGGCAGCCCGTATCCCGCCCTTCATGCAGCGCTCGATGCGCTCATCGCAGCGCTTGCTGCCGATGCTGATCCGCTGCTGCTGGGCGCCACGCTCGCCCGCTACGAGCTGCTGCTCCTCGGGCAGCTGGGTTTCGCGCCCGATCTCGCCAGCTGCGCCGCCACCGGTACACGGCACGATCTCGCCTATGTCTCCCCCCGCTCCAGCCAGGCTGTCTCGCGCGCCGCCGGCCTTCCCTATGCGGATCGGCTGCTGCCGCTGCCGCCGTTCCTCATTTCCGATATACCCGCCGACCCCGGCCAGCTGCAGGATGCGCTCCTCCTCACCCGGCATTTTCTGGCAGCGCACGTGCTCACCGGCGCCGCCGCCCGGCTGTTCGCAGCACGCGACAGGCTCGGCGCCCGGCTGCCAGCGCGGCCACCGATAGACGAACCCGCAAGCGGCGGCTAAGCCAGCCCCATGGCCTCCACCACCGCTCCCCCACCAAAGGACACTATCGAAGATACCGGCTTTGTGGAGGCGCTGGAGAGCCGCTATCTCGTCTATGCGCTGAGCACGATCACCGCCCGCTCGCTGCCTGATCTGCGCGACGGCATG
>JBBQIP010000015.1:0-21206 GCA_038325045.1 Sphingomonadales bacterium | reverse complement strand
GCGGGTAATGTTAGCAACCGACAAGCCCTGTCCGACCGCGACGTTGCTCTCATGCGCGAAGTCGGCATGGAAGATCGCCTTTACCTTTTCGGTGATCGACGCGGTGTAGGTGGCGCCGACCGCGAGCGCGAACTCGGGGATACCATTGGGCCGCTGGCCGGTGAGATCCGTCCCGATCACGGTCAGTGCCGGGCCAAAGGCGGAGCCACCCGGAAAGCTGTCGAACGTGGCATTGAGGTAGGTGAGCGAGGCGGTCACGTTCAAGGCCCGGATCGGCGTAAAGCTCGTGTCCAGTTCCACCCCGAAGGTCGACTGTTTGGGGGCGTTTGCCAAAATGAATCCGGTACCGCTGAAGATGCTGCCCTGGAAGTTTGTGATCGCCTGCTGGAACACTGCAAGGTTGAAGGCGAAGGTATCGAATTGCCCCTTCAGGCCCACTTCATAGACCGAAGCCTCTTCCGGCCCCGCAAATCGCGTGCCGGTTCTGGTATTGGGAGCTGCCAGACCAGCCGTGCGGATTGCCGAAGGTGGGGGATTGGTGATGGGCGAGCCGGGAATGTAATCCCTCGGCAGAGGCGCTGCATCGCGCGACAGGTTGAACGACGAGGCCTTGAAGCCAGTCGCATAGGTCGCATAGCCGCTGATATTGTCAGTGAATTTATAGGCCGCGCGGACGTTATAGGCGAGGTCATTGTCAGCGGTGCGACCATCTTCCACCGTGTTGGGCACATTGATGAACGGGAAGATGAACTGAAGCTGCTGCAGCGGCAGGAGCGGATTGGCGGCAGTATTCGCCAGCCCCGGTATCAGCGCGGGAGGAACGCCGTTCAGCGCGAGCAGTTGCCCGCCGATGGCCACCAGATCGAGCTGCCCAAATGGCTCGTTCGTCACTACATTCGCCGTACCGCGTTTACGGTCGCGGGTGTAGTTGAAGCCACCGGTGATCGTGAACCGGTCGGTCAATTCGAAATCTACCTGGCCAAAGATCGAGATGGCCCGATTCTTCAGCGTATAATCCTCAACGACTCCAGTTCCGCGCGCACCATAGCTGCCGACCGGAAGCCCAGTGAGCGGTGCCAGCAATGCTTCGGTTGCCAGATAGCCGCCACCCGACAGGATGTTGGCAAAGCCGCGGAAATCCGCGCCAAGTTCCGTCTGCGACGCCAGAGTCAGATCTTCGTGGATGTAAAACGCGCCGAGCAGGAAGTTGAGCGGACCATCGAAGCTGGAGGCAACCCGCGCTTCCGCCGTGTAAGTTGCAATGTCGGTCTGCGCGGCAACCTTCTGCAGAATTTCGGCACTGGTGAAATCTGAATCGGTGTCGGTTGAATTGCTGTTGTCGCGGTAAGCTCCGATGAAGGTGATGTCGAAGTCACCTGCCCGCCAGTCGGCCTGGCCCGAGAAGCCATAATCCTTGACTATGTTGGTAGGATCATAATTGGCGAAAACTTCGTTTGAAAAAGTGTCCGGATTAATCCGGCCGCCGGCCAAATTGATGACGCCGTTTAGCGTCGGGTTGAGCACCACATTGGCCACCACGCAGCAGCTCTCGTCGATCTTGTTATATTCGCCGATCAGGCGGATCTTGAAATCGTCGCTCGGCTTGAACAGCAGCTGTCCGCGCACATTCCAGCGGTCGCGGTTGCTGAAGTCGGTGCCCAGCTCAAGGTTGCGGCCATAGCCGTCGCGCTTGTTGATGCCGCCGGCGAGGCTGACCGCAACCGTGTTGCTGATCGGCCCGGTAATGTCCGCACGCGCAACGATGGCGTTGAAATTACCGTAAGAAATTTCGGCGCCGCCGCCCAGAGTGAACTTGGGCTCGGCGGTGATGATGCTGATGACACCAGCCGATGCGTTCTTGCCGAACAGGGTGGACTGCGGCCCGCGAAGCACCTCGACCCGCTCCACATTGGGCAGATCGCCGATCTGGGCAGACGAGCGCGAGCGGTACACACCATCGATGAACACGCCGACGGCGGGCTCGATGCCGATGTTGTTGGCGCCGTTGCCGAAGCCGCGGATGATGAAGCTGGTGTTGGAGGAGTTCTGCAGCTGCGAGACGCGAAGCGAAGGGACCAGCGTCTGCAGGTCGAGCACGTCGCGGATCTGCGCTTCCTCAATCTGCTGCTTGCTGGCAACCGCCACCGAAATCGGCGTGTCCTGCAGCGTGGCGGCGCGCTTGGAAGCGGTCACGATGATGATGTTGGAGTCTTCCGCGTCATCGGCCTGTGCCGTTTCCGGCTGGGCGTTTTGCGCCATGACGGGAAGTGCGATGAGGCTGGCACCGGCCAGAATGGCAGCACGAAGCGCCGGAGTACGGATCAACATTGAATGGTTTTCCTTCCCAAGAAAATGAACGGCGCAGTTGGAGCTGTGCTCTTGTAACTTCCTAGCCACATACCGCGCCAAGCGGGAAGGCTGGTTGTGAAATAGTTACAACATTGCTTTGATTCCGCTATTTTGGTGCGACTAAATTGCAACAGTAGAAAGCCGTCGGAAGCTGTCGCGCGGCCGGATTCAGGAATGTGCCCGAACGATTTTGCGGCAGTGTGGCGGCGCGGCACGATGAACGGTTGCGCGGGCAGGCCAAAGGCGTAGATTGGCCGGGCAAGGGCGGTGATGGCCCAAAACAATACGGGCAAGGAACACATGGCTGGCCGACCACAAGCGCCGCGACCGCTCTCGCCGCACCTGAGCATCTGGAAATGGCAGGTGCATATGCTGGTTTCGATCCTGCACAGGGTCACCGGCAATGCACTGGCCTTTGGCGCGGTGCTGCTTTTCCTGTGGTGGCTGGTAGCCGCCGCCACCGGGCCGGAGGCGTACCAGCTGTTCCTTGGCGTGGCGACCGGCTGGTTCGGCATTCTGGTGGGCATCGGCTTCACCTGGAGCTTTTTCCAGCACATGATGACCGGCATCCGCCACCTGGTGATGGATACCGGTCAGGCGTTTGAGCTGGGCACGAGCCGGACTTTTGCCACCCTCACCATGGTCCTGTCGGTGCTGCTCACGGCGCTGACCTGGGGCTATATCCTGTTTTTGAAGGGGGCCTGAGGTGGGCGCCGGAACCGAACTCGGCCGGGTGCGCGGCCTTGGCGCCGCCAAGGACGGGGTGCACCACTGGTGGCTGCAGCGGGTAACCGCGGTCGCCAATCTGGTGCTGGTGCTGTGGCTTATTGGCTCGCTCGTTCGCCTGCCCAGCCTTGATTATGGGAGTGTTACCATGTGGCTGCGGCAGCCTGTCGCTGCGGTGCCGATGCTGCTCACCATCCTCTCGGTTTTCTGGCACTTCAGGTTGGGCGTGCAGGTTTTGATCGAGGATTATGTGCACGGCGCCGGCCGGGTGCTGCTCATGCTCGCACTGAACTTCTACACGCTGGCAGGCGCAGCAGCGGCGATGTTCGCCGTATTCAAGATCGCACTCGGAGTAGCCTAATGGCGGAAGCCTATCAGATTATCGACCATGTGTATGATGCCGTTGTGGTCGGCGCCGGCGGATCGGGGCTGCGCGCCGCCATGGGCATTGCCGAAGCCGGGCTGAAGACCGCCTGCATCACCAAGGTTTTCCCCACCCGCAGCCACACGGTTGCGGCGCAGGGCGGCATTGCGGCTGCACTCGGCAACATGGGGCCGGACCATTGGACCTGGCACATGTATGACACGGTGAAGGGCAGCGACTGGCTGGGCGATCAGGACGCCATCGAGTATCTGTGCCGCGAGGCGCCGGCGGCGGTGTACGAGCTGGAGCATTTCGGCGTGCCGTTCAGCCGCACCGACAAGGGCCGCATCTATCAGCGGCCGTTTGGCGGCATGATGCAGAACATGGGCGCCGGCCCGCCCGCGCAGCGCACCTGCGCAGCCGCTGACCGTACCGGCCATGCCATGCTGCACGCGCTCTACCAGCAGAGCCTGAAGTACGACACCGACTTCTACATCGAATATTTCGCCATCGATCTCATCATGGTGGACGGAGAGTGCCGGGGCGTGATCGCCATCAACATGGATGATGGCAGCATCCACCGCTTCCGCAGCCACAAGGTGGTGCTGGCGACCGGCGGCTATGGCCGCTGTTATTTCTCCGCGACCTCGGCTCATACCAGCACCGGCGATGGCGGCGGCATGGCGATCCGCGCCGGCGTGCCGATGCAGGACATGGAGTTTGTGCAGTTCCACCCCACCGGCATCTACGGGGCGGGTGTGCTGATTACCGAAGGTGCGCGCGGCGAAGGCGGCTATCTCACCAACTCGGCCGGGGAGCGGTTCATGGAGCGCTATGCGCCTTCCGCCAAGGATCTCGCCAGCCGCGATGTGGTGAGCCGGTCGATGGCCATGGAAATTCGCGAAGGCCGCGGCGTGGGCAAGGAGGGGGATCACATCTTCCTCCACCTCGATCATATCGACCCGGCCGTGCTCCACGAGCGCCTGCCGGGCATTTCCGAGACCGCCAAGGTGTTTGCCGGCGTGGATGTGACCCGCGAGCCTATCCCGGTCACCCCCACGGTGCATTACAACATGGGCGGCATCCCCACCAATTATCACGGCGAGGTGGTGACGCTGAAGGACGGTGACCCCGATAGCGTGGTGCCCGGCCTGTTCGCGGTGGGCGAGGCGGCCTGCGTGAGCGTGCACGGTGCCAACCGGCTCGGCTCCAACAGCCTTATCGATCTGGTGGTCTTCGGCCGCGCGACCGCGCACCGGATCGGCGAGACGCTGCGCCCCGGCACCACCCATGCGCCGCTCCCCAAGGATTCCGCCGATATGGCGCTGGGCCGGCTCGATGGCTTCCGCCACGCCAAGGGCGGCTCGCCCACAGCCGAGGTGCGGCTTGCCATGCAGAAGACCATGCAATCGAACGCAGCGGTGTTCCGCACATCCGAAATCATGGATGACGGCACCCGCAAGATCGATGCCGTGTACCAGCGCATGGCCGATATCGGCATTGCCGACCGCAGCCTGGTGTTCAACACCGACCTTATCGAGACGCTGGAACTCGATAACATGATCGGCCAGGCGGTAATGACCATGCATATGGCGAAAGCCCGGCACGAAAGCCGCGGTGCGCATATGCACGAGGATTACCCCAACCGCGACGACGAGAATTTCATGAAGCACTCGCTCGGCTGGTTCCGCGACGGCAATGTGGAGCTCGCCCAGCGGCCGGTGCACGCGTACACGCTGACCAGCGAGATCGAGTATATCAAGCCCAAAGCGCGGGTTTATTGATGGCGCTCGGTCCGGCCATCCTTCTCGACGTCGCACTAAATCCCCGGGTGCAGGATGTTGCCGGACGTCTGTTCAACTCCGTTTATTCGCGCATTTTCAAAGCAGGCGTGGCGCAGACAAAGCCTGCACTCGTCGATCTGGAGGCGCTTACCCCTTCCGAACAAATTCTCGCCAACCGCCTTCTTTCGATCGACGAGCGCCTCGCCCACATGCCAACCGACGCCGAAATGGCAGCCGCCTTCGCCTCACTTCAGGCCGAAATCCGCGTCGGCCAGAAGCGCATGTGGTGGGGCCTCGCCTTTGTTGGCGTCCTCAACATCGCAATCCTCCTCCTGCTCCGTTGAAAGCATCGAGATAAAAATGGCTGAATTCTCCCTTCCAGCGAACAGCAAGATAAGCAGTGCTGGCAAGAGCTATCCGGCGCCTGCCGGCTCTGCGCGCACCAAGACCTTCAAGGTGTACCGCTGGAACCCGGATGACGGCGCCAACCCCCGCTACGACAGCTATGAGATCGATCTCGACAGCTGCGGCCCGATGGTTCTGGATGCGCTCATCAAGATCAAGTCCGAAGTCGATTCCACGCTCACCTTCCGCCGCTCGTGCCGGGAGGGCATTTGCGGGTCGTGCTCCATGAACATCGATGGCACCAACACGCTGGCCTGCACCCAGCCGATTGCCGAGATAAAGGGCGAGGTGCGGGTAACGCCGCTGCCGCACATGGAGGTGGTGAAAGACCTGGTGCCCGATTTCAAGCACTTCTACGCGCAATATGCCTCGATCCGCCCCTGGCTGCAGACCGTGACCCCCGCCCCTCCCGGTGAGGAGCGGCTGCAGAGCGAAGGCGACCGGGCGAAGCTGGACGGGCTGTACGAGTGCATCTTGTGCGCCTGCTGCTCCACCGCCTGCCCAAGCTATTGGTGGAACAGCGACAAGTTCCTCGGCCCCGCAATCCTGCTGCAAGCCTATCGCTGGCTGGCGGACAGCCGCGACGAGATGACCGGCGAGCGGCTGGATGCGCTGGAAGACCCGTTCCGCCTGTACCGCTGCCACACGATCATGAACTGCTCCAACGTCTGCCCCAAGGGGTTGAACCCGGCGAAGGCGATTGCGGAGATTAAAATTATGATGATGGAGCGAGCCGGATAGCGCTTGGAGAAAAATCGCCTCGCGATTTTTCGAAAGCGCGCATCGCGGCGAGCGCCCGGCCGGCGGGTCGGGCGGCCTCCCCGCCCGATCCCGTCCGACGCCAGCCGCGGCTTTGCCGCGGCCCCCATGCTGCGCACCGCCCCTTTTACCTGCACAGATTGCTGGTAAGCTGGCAGCAGATGCCCATCAGCTGGAAAGAGGCCGTTTGGCAGGCCGTAAAACGGCGCGGCCGGCTGGCCGGAACTGTCTCGCGAGAAGATTTGATTGGCCATGAGCTTGCGCAGATAGTTTCTGATACCGGAAGCATCGGCAAAACGCCCTCACAGACGCTCAGCCGCGAACTGCAGGAGTTGCGCGATGCCGGAGTTCTTATTTTTGATGGACGTGGCAATTACCGCATGGCGTCGACTCTCGCGTCGCTAGACGTCGATATCGCCATCGTTACCGAAGCCCGGCGGATGCAATCCATCCGCCTTGGGCAGAGTGGTTTCCGCAAGGCGCTGGACAGGCGCTGGCAACGGTGTCCGCTGACCGGAATAACCGAGCGCGGCCTGCTGCGCGCTTCGCACATCGTGCCCTGGAATCGTTGCGAACGAGAGCAGGAACGTATCGACCCCGAAAATGGTCTTTTGCTTTCGGCACTATGGGATGCGGCTTTCGACAAGGGGTTGGTAAGTTTTGATGATGACGGCCGGGCACTCATGGCGCGCGCTATCGAACCCCATGCTGAGGCGGCATTGCGGGCGGCCGGGCAACTAACCGTTGTACCGCTGTCTTTTGATAACCTTGCCTATCTGCACAGGCACCGCATGTTGCACATTCATCATCAGCATGTGCGGGCCTGACAGGGCAACCTTGTGAAGATAGCGGGCCTCGATCGCTGTAATCGAGCCTTGCACCTGCATGGCCGGATCATTTTCCGACTTTTCTTTGCCGCGGCCTCTGCCTCTCGCCAACCTCGCGGCTTTGCCGCGGCCCCTGCCTGCGCCCCCCCCACCTCCCCCTCTTGCCCCCCATGCTGCGCCGCACTATCCCCAAGCCATGGCAAGAGAAACAATCACTGAAGGACCCAATGCCGGCTGGACGCGCTGGCGGCGTGATCCGGATGGGCGCTTTGCGGCGCTGCTCGGGGATTTCCTGTTCCGGCAGACCGATGCCGGCGATGTGATCTGCCGGATGGAGACCGACCGGCGGCATTCGAACGGGCTGGGCTATGTGCACGGTGGCTTCATCATGAGCTTCATCGACATGGCGATGTTCTCTTTCATCTTCCGCCAGCTGGAGAATTCGGCTGCTGTCACGCTCAGCTGCGCTACCGATTTTCTGTCCGCCGGTATCGTTGGCAAGCCTATCGAGGCTTCCGGCGAGATTTTGAAGGAAACCGGCAAGATGCTGTTTGTGCGCGGGCTGGTGACGCAGGAGGGCGTGAACGTGGCCAGCTTTACCGGCACCATGCGCAAGATAGCCCGGCTGCCGCGCCCGGAAGGTGACGGCGCCGCCAGCCGCCCGGCGAGCACCCAGGTGGATTGAGCCGCCGTGGCGGGCATCCGCAGGGCATATAAGGGGCTGCTCGAGCGCGGAGAGCTGCGACCCGACCCCCTGCAGGCGGAGACGGTGGAGCGGCTGGCCGGGCTGACCAGCGCGCTCGAAGTTCCCACCGGAGCGCCCGGTTTTTTTGCCCGGCTGCGCGGCGTGAAGCCGGTGGCGGCCAAGGGTCTTTACCTGTGGGGCGGGGTGGGGCGCGGCAAATCCATGTTGATGGACCTGTTTTACGCCCATGCCGAAATCACCCCCAAGCGGCGGGTGCATTTTCATGAATTCATGCTGGAGGTGCACGCCCGGCTGCACGAGGAGCGGCAGGGCCACACGCCCGATCCGCTGAAGCTGGTGGCGGCCGAAATAGCCGCCGGCGCGCGGCTGCTGGCGTTTGACGAGATGCAGGTGAAGGACATTGCCGATGCCGCCATTTTGGCGCGGCTGTTCGAGGGGTTGTTCGAGGCAGGGGTTACCATTGTAGCCACCAGCAACCGGGTGCCGGCCGATCTGTACAAGGATGGCCTCAACCGCCACCTGGTGCTGCCCTTCATTGCCGCGATGGAGCGGCACTGCGAGGTGCTGGCGCTGGATGGCCCCACCGATTACCGGCTGGAGCGGCTGGGCGGAGTGCCGGTCTGGTACCAGCCCAACGGGCAGGCGGCTTCGGACGCGATGGCAGAAGCCTTCTTCCGCATGACCGATTATCCGGTGGAGGACCGGGCGATGGTGCCCACCGAGACGATTCAAGTGCCCGGTGGCCGCAGCCTGTTTGTGCCCAAGAGCCTGAAGGGGGTGGCGGTTTTCAGCTTTGCCAGGCTGTGCCGGCAACCGCTGGGGGCGGCGGATTATCTGGCGCTGGCGCGGCGATACCATACTGTTTTTCTGGTCGGCGTGCCGATCATGGGGCCGGAAAACCGCAACGAGGCCACAAGGTTCATCACGCTCATCGATGCGCTGTACGAACAGCGGGTAAAGCTGATCGCCGCTGCCGATGCGCCGCCGCAGGAGCTGTACCAGGCCGGTGACAACAGCTTCGAGTTCGAGCGCACTGCCTCGCGGCTGATGGAAATGCAGAGCCAGGCCTATCTGGCGCTGGGCCATGGCGGCGGCTGAACCCTTCGCCGCCGTGCACCGGTGCCGGTAGGCCGTTGCACGGCGGGCGGGGCAGGACTATCCCGGCCCCGACATTCGACCCGAACCACAGCTCTAAAATCAGGGGAACCACCACATGGCACGCGCAAAGATCGCCCTTATCGGCGCCGGCAACATCGGCGGCACGCTGGCGCACCTCGCGGCCGCGAAGGCGCTGGGGGATGTGGTGCTTTTCGATGTGGTGGAGGGCGTGCCGCAGGGCAAGGCGCTCGATCTTGCGCAGTGCGGCCCGGTGGAAGGCTTTGATGTCAACATCAAGGGCACCAATGATTATGCCGATATCGCCGGTGCCGATGTCATCATCGTGACCGCCGGTGTGGCGCGCAAACCCGGCATGAGCCGCGACGATCTGCTGGGCATCAACCTGAAGGTGATGAAGGCGGTGGGCGAGGGCATCAAGGCCCATGCGCCGGGCGCGTTCGTCATCTGCATCACCAACCCCTTGGATGCCATGGTCTGGGCGCTGCGCGAGTTTTCAGGCCTGCCGCATCACATGGTGGTGGGCATGGCGGGCGTGCTCGACAGCGCACGGTTCCGGCATTTCCTGGCCGATGAGTTCAAGGTGAGCGTGAAGGATGTGACCGCGTTCGTGCTGGGCGGCCACGGCGATACCATGGTACCGGTCATCGAATATTCGACCGTGGCCGGCATCCCGGTGCCCGATCTCATCAAGATGGGCTGGAGCACCAAGGAGCGCATTGATGCCATCGTGCAGCGCACCCGCTCGGGCGGCGGCGAGATCGTGGGCCTGCTCAAGACCGGCAGCGCCTATTATGCCCCCGCCACCAGCGGCATCGCCATGGCGGAAGCCTTTCTGGGCGACCAGAAGCGGGTCATCCCGTGTGCCGCCAACCTCACCGGCCAATACGGCGTGAACGACCTGTATGTGGGCGTGCCCTGCATCATCGGCGCCGGCGGCGTGGAGAAGGTGGTGGAAATCGCTCTGAACGATGAGGCCAAGGCCAATTTCACCGTGAGCGTGGATGCGGTGAAAGAGCTGCTGGTAGCCTGCAAGGCGATCGACCCTTCGCTGGGTTGAGCCTGCGCCGACCTTGAGGCTGCCTGTGCTGATCGGCGCTTCGCCGAGCAGAGCGCTTGCCCAGCCGGGGCATCGCTTCCATAAGGCCGGCGACTGATTCCTGAGCGAGGGCCTGCAATGAATATCCATGAATATCAGGCCAAGGAGGTGCTGGCCTCGTTCGGGGCGCCGGTGCCGGTGGGCTTTGCGGCGATGAACGTGGAAGAGGCGGTTGCCGCAGCCGCCAAGCTGCCGGGGCCGCTCTATGTGGTGAAAGCGCAGATCCATGCCGGCGGTCGCGGCAAGGGCAAGTTCAAGGAGTTGGGCCCGGACGCCAAGGGCGGTGTGCGGCTGGCGCGCTCGGTGGATGATGTGCGCGCCGCTGCCACCGATATGCTGGGCAACACGCTGGTCACGGTGCAGACCGGCCCGCACGGCAAGCAGGTGAACCGCCTGTACGTGACCGACGGGGTGGACATTGCCAAGGAGTTCTACCTGGCGCTGCTGGTGGACCGTGCTTCCGGGCGGATCGCGCTGGTGGCTTCCACCGAAGGCGGCATGGACATCGAGACCGTGGCGCACGACACGCCGGAAAAGATCATCACCATGACCGTCGACCCCGCGACCGGGGTGATGCCGCACCATGGCCGCGCCGTGGCGGCTGCATTGGGGCTGACCGGCGATCTGGCCAAGCAGGCCGGGGTGGTGACCGAGAAGCTCTATGATGCCTTTGTGGGCACCGATGCCGAGCAGATCGAGATCAACCCGCTCGCGGTGACTACCGACGGCAAGCTGCTGGTGCTCGATGCCAAGGTGGCTTTCGATGGCAACGCGCTCTACCGCCACCCCGATCTGGTGGCGCTGCGCGACCTGACCGAGGAAGACCCGGCCGAAGTGGAAGCGAGCGAATATGACCTTGCCTTCATCAAGCTCGATGGCTCCATCGGCTGCCTGGTGAACGGCGCGGGCCTCGCGATGGCGACCATGGACATCATCAAGCTGAACGGCGCCGAGCCGGCCAACTTCCTCGATGTCGGCGGCGGCGCTTCCAAGGAAAAGGTGACTGCGGCCTTCAAGCTGATTTTGAAGGACCCGGCGGTAAAGGGCATTCTCGTCAATATCTTCGGCGGCATCATGCGCTGCGATATCATTGCCGAGGGCATTATCGCGGCCGCCAAGGAAGTGAACCTCAGCGTGCCGCTTGTGGTGCGGCTGGAGGGCACCAACGTTGAGCTGGGCAAGAAGATCCTTGCCGAGAGCGGGCTGCCGATCATCTCGGCCGATGATCTGGGCGATGCGGCGGCGAAGATTGTCGCGCAAGTGAAGAAGGCGGCCTGATGTCCATTCTCGTCAACAAAGCCACCCGCGTCATCACCCAGGGCTTCACCGGCAAGCAGGGCAGCTTCCATAGCGAAGCCGCCATTGCCTATGGCACCAACCTTGTGGGCGGCACTGCACCCGGCAAGGGCGGGCAAACCCACCTCGGCCGACCGGTGTTCGACACGGTGCACCAGGCGCGCGCCGCCACTGGCTGCGATGCCAGCGTGGTTTACGTGCCGCCGCCGTTTGCCGCCGATGCCATCTGCGAGGCGATCGAGGCCGAAATCCCGCTGGTCATCTGCATTACCGAGGGCATCCCGGTGCTCGACATGGTGCGGGTCAAGCGCTCGCTCACCGGCTCGAAAACCCGGCTGATCGGGCCTAACTGCCCCGGCGTGCTTACACCGGGCGAATGCAAGATCGGCATCATGCCGGGCAATATCTTCTCCAAGGGTTCGGTCGGCGTCGTCAGCCGCTCGGGCACGCTCACCTATGAAGCCGTGCACCAGACGACCGCTGTGGGCCTGGGCCAGACCACCGCTGTGGGCATTGGCGGGGATCCGGTGAACGGCACCAACTTCATCGATATGCTCGAGCTGTTTCTGGCCGATGATGCCACCAAGTCGATCATCATGATCGGCGAGATCGGCGGCTCGGCCGAGGAGGAAGCGGCGCAGTTCCTGATGGATGAGGCCAAGCGCGGGCGCAGAAAGCCGATGGTCGGCTTCATCGCCGGTTCCACAGCCCCTCCGGGCCGGCGCATGGGGCATGCCGGCGCCATCGTATCGGGCGGCAAGGGCGATGCAGCCTCGAAGATTGCCGCCATGGAAGCCGCCGGCATCCGGGTCTCGCCTTCGCCGTCGCTGCTCGGCACCACGCTTGCGGCCCTGCTGAAAGGCTGAGCCACTGCCTGTCAGCTATCCTGAACTGCATGGCAGCCATGCGTCCGTGGCGGTGACAGCGGCCTGCCGGCCAGCTAAACCTGTCGTCACACGAGCCGATTGAATGGCGAAGGACTTGCCCCATGGCCGATGAAGTGCTGCTGCCGACACCCGCCGACCGGGCCGGACCAAGCTGGGCGCGGAGCGACTGGCCGCCGCGGCCCGACGATGCGCTGACCCGCGGGCTGGACGCTGCCGACATGCTGCTGCCTGCCAAGGCTGCGGCTCGCGCCGCCGGGGCTGCTGCTGCCAGTGGCGCCACGCCCGCAGATGTGGCGCAGGCAGCGCGGGACGCGGTGAATGCGCTGATGCTCATCCGCACCTACCGGGTGCGCGGGCATCTGGCGGCAAACCTCGATCCGCTGGGGCTTACGAAGCGCGATATCCCGGCCGATCTTACGCCCGAATATCACGGCTTTTCCGACACCGACCTCGACCGGCAGGTGCATCTGGCCGGCGTGCTGGGGCTGCAGAGCGCGACCGTGCGCGAGCTGGTCGCGATTTTGCAGCAGAATTACTGCGGCAACGTGGGTGTGGAATATATGCACATCAACGATGTCGAGGAGCGGCGCTTCATCCAGGAGAAGATCGAGGGCCGCGACAAGGAAATCCACTTCACCACCAACGGCAAGCGCGCGATCCTGAACAAGCTGATCGAGGCCGAGCAGTGGGAGCGGTTTCTGGGCCGCAAATATGTCGGCACCAAGCGCTTCGGGCTCGATGGCGGGGAATCGATGATCCCGGCGATGGAATCGATCATCAAGGTCGGCGGCCAGCTGGGCCTCACCGAAATCGTGTTCGGCATGCCGCACCGGGGCCGGCTGAACATGCTCGGCAATGTGATGCGCAAATCCTTCCGCGTGATCTTCCACGAATTCGGCGGCGGCTCGGCCAACCCCGATGATGTGGGCGGCTCGGGCGATGTGAAATACCACCTCGGCGCCTCCACCGACCGCGAGTTCGACGGCAACAAGGTGCATTTGAGCCTGGCCCCCAATCCCTCGCACCTTGAGGCGGTGGACCCGGTGGTGCTGGGCAAGGTGCGCGCCATCCAGACCATGGCGAAGGACGAGGCGCGCGACCATGCCATGCCGGTGCTGCTGCACGGCGATGCCGCCTTTGCAGGGCAGGGCATTGTTGCCGAATGCTTCGGTTTTTCGGGGCTGAAGGGCTATAATACCGGCGGAACCATCCATTATATCGTCAACAACCAGGTCGGTTTCACCACCTCTCCGCAGTTTGCGCGGTCCTCCCCCTATCCGAGCGATGTCGGCAAGATTGTGCAGGCGCCGATTTTCCATGTGAACGGCGATGACCCCGAGGCGGTGACCTTTGCCACCAAGGTTGCCACCGAATTCCGCCAGGCGTTCAAGCGCGATGTGGTTATCGACATGTGGTGCTACCGCCGGTTCGGGCATAATGAGAGCGACGAGCCGAGCTTCACCCAGCCGCTGATGTACGCCAAAATCGGTCGCCACCCGCCGGTGAGCGAAATCTATGCCGAGCGGCTGCTTGGTGAAGGCGTGATCGATGATCGGTTCGTTCCCGAAGCGATTGCCAGCTACACCGCCCAGCTTGAAGCGGATTTCGAGAGTGCGGCCAGCTACAAGGCCAACAAGGCGGATTGGTTCGAGGGCCGCTGGGCAGGGCTGGGCAAGCCCAAGGAGGCGATCGAGGACCGGCGGGCTGCCGATACCGGTGTGCCGACCGCAAACCTGCGCGCCATAGGCCAGGTGCTTACCCGGGTGCCGGCGGGGTTCGCCGTCCATCCCACGCTCGCGCGTATCCTGAAGGCCAAGACGGAGATGATCGAATCCGGCGCCAACATCGATTGGGCAACCGCCGAGGCGCTGGCGTTCGGGTCGCTGCTGCGCGACGGCAACGGGGTCAGGCTTTCAGGCCAGGATTCGGGGCGCGGCACCTTCAGCCAGCGCCATTCGGTCTGGATCGAGCAGACCAGCGGCGCCCGTCATGTGCCATTAGCCGGACTGGGTGCATTCGAGGTGCTCGACAGCCCGTTGTCGGAATTCGGCGTGCTGGGCTTTGAATATGGCTATTCGCTCACCGATCCGCGCACGCTGGTGCTGTGGGAGGCGCAGTTCGGCGATTTCGTGAACGGCGCCCAGACCATCATCGACCAGTTCATCACCAGCGGCGAGATCAAGTGGCTGCGCGCCAATGGCCTGGTGATGCTGCTGCCGCACGGCTATGAGGGCCAAGGGCCTGAGCACAGCTCGGCGCGGATCGAGCGGTTTTTGACTGCTTGTGCAGAGGATAACATCCAGGTGGCGAATGCCACCACGCCTTCGAATTATTTTCACCTGCTGCGCCGCCAGATGCTCCGCGATTTCCGCAAGCCGCTGGTCATCTTCACGCCGAAATCGCTGCTGCGCCACAAGCGGGCGGTGTCCACGCTGGCGGAGATGGCCGCGGGAACGACGTTCCACCGGGTGCTCGACGATCTGGCACCGTGCGATCCGAAAAAGATCCGTCGGCTCGTGCTGTGCACCGGCAAGGTCTATTACGACCTGCTCGAGGCGCGCGAAACCGAGGCGCGGGACGATGTATATCTGCTCCGTGTCGAGCAGCTCTACCCGTTCCCGGGCGAGATCATTGCGGCATATGCGGCCCGTTTCCCCAAGCTGGAGGAGATTGTCTGGGCGCAGGAAGAGCCGAAGAATGCCGGCGCCTGGTCCTTTGTGGAGCCGTTTATCGAGGAAGCACTGGGGCAGCGGCCGGTTTACGCTGGACGCGCGGCGGCAGCAGCCACCGCCACCGGGCTTATGCGGCGCCACAATGCCGAACAGGCAAAGCTGGTGTCCGAAGCGCTTGGCGCCAGCCGCGCCGAAGTGACAGCGGCAATCCGCAGCGAATTGAAGCCGCGCAGAAAAGCAGGATAATCCATGGCCACCGAAGTCATAATCCCCGCATTGGGCGAATCGATCACCGAAGCCACCATCGGCCAATGGCTGAAGCAGGTGGGAGATAGCGTGGCCGCCGACGAGCCGATTGTCAGCCTTGAAACCGACAAGGTAGCGGTCGAGGTGCCCTCGCCCGTGGCCGGCGTGCTCGCCGCCCATTTCGGCGTGGTGGGTGACACGGTGATGGTGGGCGCAAGGATAGCTGCGGTGGAAGCCGGTGCGACCGCCGCCGCCAAGCCCGCTGCCCAGCCCGCTGCCGCTGCCAAGCCCGCTGCGGCTGCTGCCCCGGCACCTGCGCCGGCACCTGCTCCAGCGCCGGCCCCGGCTCCTGCCGCAGAAGCGCCGTCGCTAGAGGCCATGAGCCCCGCCGTACGCCGGATCATCGAGGATTATGATCTGGACCCCACCAGCATCACCGGCACCGGCAAGGATGGCCGGCTGACCAAGGATGACGTGCTTTCCGCCATCGATGCCGGCACCGCGCGCCGGGTGGCCAAAGCAGCCCCGGCGGCCGCTGCGGGAGCTGCCGCGCCACCGGCCGCGCGCCGCGAGGAGCGGGTGCGGATGACCCGGCTGCGGCAGACCATCGCCCGCCGGCTGAAGGAGGCGCAGAACACCGCCGCCATGCTCACCACCTTCAACGATGTGGACATGACCGCGGTGATGGCGACCCGCAGCCGCTACAAGGATCTGTTCGAGAAGAAGCACGGCGTGCGGCTGGGCTTCATGAGCTTCTTCACGCAAGCCGTGGTGCTGGCGCTGCGCGATGTGCCGGCCGTGGGTTCCAGCATCGAGGGCGATGAGATCGTTTACCGCGATTATGCCGATATCGGCATAGCGGTTTCCTCGCCCGGCGGGCTGGTGGTGCCGATCTTGCGTAATGCCGACCAGCTTGGCTTTGCCGAAACCGAAAAGGCGATTGCCGATTTCGGCGCCCGCGCCCAGGCCGGCCAGCTGAAGCTGGAGGAACTGCAGGGCGGCAATTTCACCATCTCCAATGGCGGCGTGTTCGGCTCGCTGCTTTCCACCCCCATTCTCAACCCGCCGCAGTCCGGCGTGCTCGGCATGCACCGGATCGAAGAGCGGGCGGTGGTGGTTGGCGGCCAGATCGTGGTGCGGCCGATGATGTATCTGGCGCTCAGCTATGATCACCGGATTGTCGATGGCCGCGAGGCGGTCACCTTCCTGGTGCGGATCAAGGAAGCACTTGAAGACCCGGCCCGGTTGCTGGTCGATCTGTAAGGAGCATCGGCATGGCCGCGCCCGACTATGATGTGATCGTGATAGGCTCCGGCCCCGGCGGCTATGTGGCGGCCATCCGCGCTGCCCAGCACGGCCTGAAGGTAGCGTGTATCGAGAAGCGCGCAACGCTTGGCGGCACCTGCCTCAATGTGGGCTGCATCCCCTCGAAGGCGCTCCTGCATGGCAGCGAATATTATGCCGAAGCCCGCGCCGGCAAGCTCGGCAAGTTCGGTGTAAAGCTTTCGGGCGTGGAGCTGGACCTGCCCGCGCTGCTGGCGGAAAAAGACAAGGCGGTGAAGGAGCTGACCGACGGGGTCGCCTTCCTGTTCAAGAAGAACAAGGTGGACTGGGTGAAGGGCGAAGCGACCTTCATCGATGCCAAGTCGGTGAAGGTCGGCAAGCAGACGCTGACTGCGAAAAACTTCATTATCGCCACCGGCTCTTCGGTCGCGGCGCTGCCGGGCATCGAGCCGGACGGCGAGGTTATCGTCACCTCCGATGAGGCGATCGCGCTGCCTGCGGTGCCCGGCCATCTGGTCATCATCGGCGGCGGCTACATCGGCCTGGAGATGGGCTCGGTATGGGCACGGCTGGGGGCGAAGGTAAGCGTTGTGGAATATGCCGAACGGATTGTGCCGGCGATGGACCATGAAGTGGCGGATGCCTTTGCCAAGGTGTTGAAGAAGCAGGGCTTCGAGATTCATGTTTCCACAAAGGTCACCGCCGTAAAGCGCAAGGGCAAGGGGGCGGTCGTTACCGTGGAGCCGGCCGCTGGCGGCGCCGCGAGCGAGATCGCCGCCGATGTGGTGCTGCTCTCGATAGGCCGCCGGCCCAATACCGATGGGCTGGGCATTGCCGCCACCGGGCTGACGCTGGACCGTGGCCGGATCATGGTGAACCCGGATTTCTCCACCGCCGTGCGCGGCATCTGGGCGATCGGCGATGTGGTTCCCGGCCCCATGCTCGCCCACAAGGCCGAGGATGAGGGGCTGGCCTGCGCCGATAATATCGCCGGGCTGAACGGCTATGTTAACCACGACGTGATTCCTGCGGTGGTTTATACCCACCCCGAGGTGGCCAGCGTGGGCCGCACCGAGGAGGAGCTGAAGGCCGCCGGAACCGCCTACAAGAGCGGCAAATTCCCCTTCGCCGCCAACAGCCGCGCCAAGACCAACCGCGACACCGAAGGCTTTGTGAAAGTGCTCGCCGATGCCACCACCGACCGGGTGCTGGGCGTGCACATCATCGGCAGCATGGCCGGCACCATGATCGCCGAAGCCGCACTGGCCATGGAATTCGGCGCCAGCTCGGAAGATATAGCACTCACCTGCCACGCCCACCCCACCCATGCCGAGGCGCTGAAAGAGGCGGCAATGGCTGTGAATGGCCTGCCCATTCATATCTGAGAAGCCTCCGGCGGGCTATTTGATCAGCCTCTGGCGGGCGGGGCCGGCGGCCCTGCACCCGAAGCAGTTTAATCCCCAACAATGGACCGCCCCGGAAAAATCGGCCCTGAAAGCCGCACTCTCTGTTTGGAAGAAGCACCGGGCTGCAATCGCATTGACACAAACTTTACGAGTGCCAATTTGAACAGCGTGAAGTTTGACGTGATCAAGGGGGAAGCCATGGCAGGCACATCATCTCGCCGGGCTATCCTGCCGCTTCTGTTGGCGATATTTTCGTCAGCAGTGCTTACGGGGTGCGGTGAAATGGGCGGGCAGGTCTTGTTTTCAGAGATTCACGGTGTGCTGCTGGATGATGGAAAGCCCGTCTCCAACACCCGGCTTAATCGCAAATGGCATTGGCAAAACAATGATCTGCGCGGCGTTGATACGGCAACCACTGATCCGGCAGGCCGCTTTGATTTTCCGGCAATAACCGGGCGCAGTCTGCTGATGGCAATTCTGCCGCTGGAAAAACTGATCAGGCAATCGATCGCCGTTGTTGGTGCCGAAGGCGAACAGCCCATTTGGGAAGG
Source organism: Sphingomonadales bacterium (assembly GCA_038325045.1). Taxonomy (GTDB): domain Bacteria; phylum Pseudomonadota; class Alphaproteobacteria; order Sphingomonadales; family Sphingomonadaceae; genus Sandarakinorhabdus. Next base: position 2,729 of record JBBQIP010000015.1, on the reverse strand, counting down.
CGTAAAACGCAATTACCGATCGGGCGGCGAAATTGATCTTTTCAACGAACAACCACCGGGAGTGCTTTATGTCCGGTGCGATCTGCAAGGCCGAAACCGCACCAACGGCAGCATCGCCGGCCCTTGCGAATTCGTCAGCCGAGCAGCGCTGGGGCTATGACCATGACAAATGTTGGGTGCAGGGCCGCTGGAGGCTAACGCGGCAGCAGCTTCGTCAACCCGGCCTCGGCCTTGGCGGCAAGCGCCGGGCGCGGGGAGCCCATGCTGGCGCAGCCAAGGCAGGCGGCCTGCATGGTGGCGCCGCCGCCGAGCAGCTGCAGATCGCCGATGCTCGCCATCAGCCGTTGCCGGCCGGCCAGTACCAGCTTGGCAAAGGGGTCGCGCAGCCTGACTCCGGCCTCGCCGCTTTCGGACTCGGTCAGCGATTCGAGCACGGCGAGTATTGCCGGTTCGCTGGGCTCGATGTTGATGACCCGCACCTCGCCCTCGATGCCGCCGCGGCGCGCGGCATCGGCCACCGCCGCATCCAGCCCGCCGAGTGTATCGACCAGCTTCAGCTGCTTGGCGGCAGTGCCGGTCCACACCCGGCCCTGGGCCACCTTGTCCACTTCCTCCACCGGCAGCTTGCGGGTTTGGGCAACCAGCGTGACGAAGCGCCAATAGGCATCTTCCACGCCCATCTGCAAAAGCGCGCGGGTTTCGCTGCCCAGCCCGCCCAGCACGTTCGGCTCCCCGGAATAGGGGGTGGACTTCACGCCATCGGTGCCGATGCCAAGCCGGGACAGCGCGCGCGGGAAGCTGGGCAGCACTGCAAACACGCCGATGGAGCCGGTGATGGTGCTGGGCTGGGCGTAAATCGCATCGGCCGCAGTGGCCACCCAATAGCCGCCTGACGCCGCCACCGGGCCGAAAGAGGCAACCAGCGGCAGCCCGCCGGCCTTGGCGGCCAGCAGTGCCTGCCGAATGTCTTCGCTCGCCAGCACCGATCCACCGCCCGAATCGATGCGGACCACCAGCGCCTTCAGGTCGGGCTGCTTCTCGACAGCCTCGGCAATGGCATCGGCAATGCTGGTGCTGCCGGCGGTGCCGCGCGGGGCCTCGCCGTCCACGATGCTGCCGGTCACATAGACCACGCCCACCGCCGGGCCGCTGGCTGGCAGCAGGCCACGGGTCGCTGCCAGATAGCGCCTCAGCCGCACGGACTTGAAGCCATAGCCTTCGTCGGTATCGGCGGCGCCAAGGGTCTCGATCATTGCAGCATCGAACCCGTCGCGGCTGTCGATCCGGTCGATCAGCCCGGCCGCGCGGGCGGCTTCCGCCTGGTCGCCGCCAGCCTGGGCAATGCGCTGCGGCAGGCCGGCCAGCCAGCGGTTGAAATCTGCCGCCGGTCGCGCGGCGCTCACATCGCGGCGCCACTCGGCCCATAGCCCGTCTACCAGCGCCTGATCGGCGGCCTTGGCTTCGGGCGAGGCGTCGTTGCGCAGGAAGGGCTCGACGGCGGCCTTGTAAGTGCCCACCCGGAACACTTCGATATCGATATCGAGCTTGTCGAGCGCCTCCTTGAAATAGAGGCCAGTGCCGCCTGGGCCGGAAACCAGCACGCCGCCCAGCGGGTTGAGCCAGATGCGGTTGGCCCGCGCCGCCAGATAATAGCTGTCATCGGTATAGGCGGTGGCGAAGGCATCCACTTGCTTGCCGGCCTTGCGGAACCGATCGATCGCGCTGCCGATGCTTTGCAGATTGGCCTGCCCGGCGCCCAGAAACGTATCGAGATCGAGCACCAGCGCCTTGATCTTGCCATCGGCGGCTGCGGCATCGATGGCGCTGATGATATCGCGCGCCTGGATTTCGCCGCTCACATCCCCGCCGAGCGCCACGCTGGAAAGACTGCGGGCCGTAGCCTGATCGACAATCGATCCATCAAGATCGAGCACCAGCGCGGAGCCCGAGGGCACCGAAGGGATGGTCCGCTGGTTGAGCGCCGCCCAGAGCAGCCCGAAGAACAGCAGCAGCAGCAGCAGGACCAGCATATCCTTGACGCCGACCAGAAACCGCCAGGCGCCGCGCGCAAATCCCATCATCATTCCTTCATCGAAACACTGCATGCCTCATAGCGGGTGCAGGCGGGGGCGGGCAAGCAAGCGCCGCCGGGCTTGATGTCGCGTTCAGCCGTCCAGCCGCACGCCTTGTGCGCCGGCGCTCTCCACCGTGAAGTGCCAGGCCGTACGCCCTGAACGCGCCCCCCGCCCGGCCGCAAAGAGCAGCGCCTCGGCCGGATCGAACGCCAGCCCGTGCGCCTGTGCATAGCCCGCGCAGATGGCAAGATAGGTATCCTGATCGCAGGGGTGGAAGCCCAGCCGCAGCCCGAACCGATCCGCCAGTGCCAGCAGATCGTCGCGGGTGTCGCGCGGGCTGGCATCCTCCGCATCAGGCGTTGCCAGCTGCGCCGGCAGCAGCTGGCGGCGGTTGGAGGTGACGATCAGGCGCAGGCCCGGCGGCCGTGCCTCGATGCCGCCATCGAGCAGCGCCCGCAGCGCATGCACCTCCGCCCCCGAGCCATCAACCGCCAGATCGTCCAGAAACACCGTGAACGGCCGCACCACCCCGGCCAACCGCTCGAACAGCCGCGCCAATCCCGCCACATCCTCCCGCGCCACCTGCACCAGCGCCACCGGCTCAGCCACCGCCTGTGCCGCATGCACACTGCGCACCAGCGAGCTCTTGCCCAT
>JBBQIP010000014.1:0-21397 GCA_038325045.1 Sphingomonadales bacterium | reverse complement strand
ACCGGGCTTGAAACGCTGGCACATTTCCCCGATCTCGACGCCATTCGTCGTTCGCGACTGAAAAAATGCACCATCTTCGAGTTGGAAGACACGCCCGAGGTCGAAGCCGTTCGCACCGAATACAAGCGCCTCGCCGCCCAGCTCTGGACCGGCGGCGAGCCCTGCGACGCCCGGCCGATGAAGGACCGCGAGATCTTCGAGTTCCTCGGCTTCGAATGATCGCTGCGCGCGCCTTGCAACCCGAAAACACCAGCGGCGCCGCCCCGGCGGCGCCGCTGGCACCCGGCTGGCACGACAAGCGCGAGCGGCTGGAAACCTATTTCGATCGTACCGCCTTTGCCGCCTGGGCAGCGCTCACCTCGGATGCGCCGGTCAGCAAGATCAGGGCCACGGTCCGCGCCGGGCGGGACGAGATGCGCACGCTGCTGCTGTCCTGGCTGCCACAGGATCTGAAGGGCGCGCGCATTCTCGATGCCGGCTGCGGCACCGGCATGCTGGCCATCGAGGCCGCCCGGCGCGGTGCCGAGGTGGTGGGCATCGATGTGTCCCCGCAGCTGGTCGCCATCGGGCAGGAGCGGCTTCCGGAAGATGTGCGCGGCCGGGTGCGGCTGGTGGCCGGCGACATGCTGGCACCCGAGCTGGGCCGGTTCGATCATATCGTGTCGATGGACGTGCTCATCCATTATGAGGCGGACCAGATTGCCGAGGCGGCAGCGCGGCTTGCCGAACGCGCGCACACCAGCCTCGTCTTCACCTTCGCGCCCGGCACGCCGCTGCTGCGCACCGCGCGCGCGCTGGGCCAGTTCTTCCCCAAATCCGATCGCAGCCCCAGCATCGTGCCGGTGGGCCATGGTTATCTGAAGGCGCGGTTGAGCCGGGTCGCCGGCGCTGAACTGGGCCGCGATGCGCGGGTCTCCAGCGGCTTCTACACCAGCCACGCGCAGGAAGTGCTCACGGCATGACCGGCGCTGCTGCCTCGCCCCAAAAACTCGGGCCGCGTTTCTGGGGGCGCATGGCCACGCAGTTTCTGCCTTTCGCCGATGCTGCCAGCACCGAGCTGCCGCTTTCGCGCCTGCTGCGGCTGTCGCTGTTCCAGGTCTCGGTCGGCATGGCGATGGTGCTTTTGAACGCCACCCTCAACCGGGTGATGATCGTGGAGCTCGGCATCGGCGCCACATTCGTGTCGATTTTGGTGGCGCTGCCGCTGCTGTTCGCCCCGGCGCGCGCGCTCATCGGCCACAAGTCGGATAATCACACCTCGTTCCTCGGCTGGAAGCGGGTGCCCTATATCTGGGCCGGCACCATGCTGCAGTTCGCCGGCCTGGCCATCATGCCGTTCGCGCTGCTGGTGATGACCGGCAACGGCGTGTCCGGCCCCGAGGCCGGCAATGTTTTCGGCGGGATCGCCTTCCTCATGGTCGGCGCAGGCGTAGCCGTCACCCAGACCGCCGGCCTCGCGCTCGCCAATGATCTGGCGCCGGAGCATGTCCGCCCGCGCGTGGTGTCGCTGCTGTATGTCATGCTGCTCGTGGGCATGTTCATCGCCTCGGTCATCATCGGCCAGGCACTGCATGATTTTTCCGAAACCCGGCTGGTGGAAGTGATCCAGAGCACCGCGGTGGTTACCGTGGTGCTGAACGTGATCGCGCTCTGGAAGCAGGAAGCCCGGGTGCCCGGCGGCGTGCGCAAGGACAGCGCGGCCCCGGATTTCAGCGCCCGCTGGGCCGATCTCATGGCCGCCGGCAAAACCCGCCGGCTGCTCGCAGCGGTCGGGCTCGGTGCGGCCGGCTTCGGGATGCAGGATATCCTGCTGGAGCCTTACGGTGGCCAGGTGCTCGGCATGAGCGTGGGTGCCACTACCGGGCTCACCGCGCTGTCGTCCGCCGGCACGCTGGCTGGATTGTCGCTGGCGGCCTGGGCGCTGGCGCGCGGGTCCGATCCGGCGCGGCTGGCGGGGGCTGGCGCGCTCGCCGGCATCACCGCTTTTGCCACGGTCATCTTTTCGGCGCCGCTCGGCTCCACCGCCTTGTTCGGGCTGGGGGCAACGCTCATCGGCTTTGGCAACGGCCTGTTTGCGGTTGCCACGCTCACCGCCGCCATGGCGCTGGCCAAGGATGGCCGCTCCGGGCTGGCGCTGGGCGCATGGGGAGCGGTACAGGCCACGGCGGCGGGGCTAGGCATCCTCGCTTCGGGCGGAATTCGTGACGGGCTGGGGTCGCTCGCCATGGCCGGCACTTTCGGGCCGGGACTAATCGACCCTGCGGCCGGATATTCTATGGTCTGGCATATCGAAATTGCGCTACTCTTCATGAGCCTAATCGCGCTTGGCCCGCTGGCGCGGCGGACCGTTCACGCAACCACCCGCGCCCGCTTCGGCTTGACCGAATTCCCAACCTGAGGGGAGATTGATGATGTCCAACGTGTTTCTGGTAGGCGGCCTCGATATAGCCGAGCTTACATTCTACCTGTTTTTCGCCTTTTTCCTGGGCCTTGTCTGGTATCTCAACCGCGAGAGCCGGCGCGAGGGCTATCCGCTGGAAGATGATCTGACCGGCGAAGTTCGCGCCGATATCGGCCGCACCAGCGATGGCTTCATGAAGAAGAAGTCCTTCCAGCTGCCGCACGGCATGGGCACCGTCTATCAGCCGAACGGCGAGCGCGACCCGCTGCCAACCAACGTGCTGCCGCGCGCCTGGGCCGGCGAGCCGCTCGATGTGGTTGGCGACAAGCTGTCCTCGGGTGTTGGCCCCGGCGCCTATGCGCCGCGCGCGGACCGTCCGGACATCGACATGTTCGGCCGCCCGCGCATCGTGCCGATGCGGGTCGATGGGCATCTGAACGTCGATGTCCGCGATACCGATCCGCGCGGGCTGCCGGTGACCGGGCTTGACGGCATGGTGGCCGGCACTGTCCGCGACATCTGGGTTGACCGTGCCGAGCATGTGATCCGCTATCTGGATATCGCGCTCAGCGATGGCGGCACCGCAACACTGCCGATGGCCATGTCGCGAGTTCGCGCTCGCGAAGTCCATTGCGATGCCATCACCGCCGCGCAATTCTCGGGCGCTCCGCAATTGCGGTCACCGGACCAGATCACGCTGCTTGAAGAGGAAAAGGTCCAGGCCTATTTCGGCGCCGGCTATCTGTGGGCGACCGCTGAAAGGTCGGAACCGCTCCTGTGACTGTAGAATATGAAATCGAGCCGATAAGGGGCCTGCCGGGCAATTTGCCCAAGGACGAGCATATCGTCTGGCAGGGCTCGCCGGACTGGCAGCGCTTTGCCCGCAGCGTCTTTCACCTGCGGCTGGTGGTCGGCTGGTTCGTGGTGGTCGCGGCACTTGCGTTCGTGAGCGGCGGCACCGGGCTGGTCGGCGCGCTCATCACCCTGGTGGTGGGCGTGCTCGGGCTGGCGGTGCTGGCTGCGCTCGCCTGGGCCGGTGCCCGCTCCACTGTGTACACGCTCACCAACAAGCGCATGGTGCTGCGCTTCGGGGCGTCGGTGCCCAAATGCATCAACCTCCCACTCGCGCGGATCGCTTCGGCCGATGTGCGCGCGGCGGGCGGCGGCCATGTCGATATCGTGCTCGCGCCAGCAGACCGGTTCCCGCTCGGCTGGCTGCAGATGTGGCCGCATGTGCGCCCCTGGAGGGTGGCAAGGCCCGAGCCGATGCTGCGTGCGGTGCCGGAAAGCTTTGTGGCGGTGCTGGCGGCCGGCCTGAAAGCCGCTGAAAGCTCTGCAAAAGCTGGTGCGGCAACTGGGGCCAACAGGATGGAGGCCGCGGCATGAGCGACTTCCACACCGAAAAATTCCCCAAGGGCGCGCTCTATGCCGCCGCCGGGCTGATCGGCATCTCGCTGGTTCTGGTGTTCTCGGTCCGCTCCGGGTTTATCGAGGGCCGCCCCACCACCCCCGAGCTGCGCGCTGAAAACCAGATTGCCAAGATCAAGGAAAAGCGCCTGACCTTTGCCGACCGGGAAGACGGCGCGCTGGTGATTGCCGATGCCGCCACCGGTGTTCCGACGGTCATTCTGGAGCCCGGCAGCAACACCGGCTTCATTCGCGGCGTCATGCGCGGGCTGATGCGCGAACGCCGGCTGAAGGAAACGGCGCGCGACGGGTCGGTCACCATCACCGAATGGGCCGATGGCGCGCTCACCCTCACCGATAACGAGACCGGGCGAATCATCGAGCTGGGCAGCTTCGGGCCGGACAATCGCCGCGCTTTCGATGCGGTGCTGAACGGTCGCCAGCCTCCGATCCCCAACAACCTTCCCAACCTGCGCGCCGCCGAAATGCCAGCAGCCAGCGGAGGGCCGGCGTGATGGGCCTGTTCAGCGGCGAGACGATCGAAACCGGCTGCACCATCGCTGTGGCGCATACCGCCGATGAGCTGCACGCCCATGTCGAGCTGGACGGGGACCTGATCATTCTGCCCGGAGACCGGGTGATCGTGCACGGCGCGCCGGTCACCCTGCCATTCGGCGGCGAGCTGAACCTGCGCCGCCGCGCCACCGTAACCCGCGCTGGTGCTCTGGAACGCGCCTGGACCAGGCTGCGCTCCCAGCTCGATATCACCGATCTCTACGAAATTACCTTCACCTCGGAGAAAAGCCGATGAACGCCCATGCCCCCATCAGCGGCGACAACCGCAAGGAAGGCGTGCTGACCAAGGCCGATACCGTCGCCATGGCCACCGAGGATACGGTGCTGTCCCCACGCTTCTACACCACCGATTTCGATGCGATGGACCGGATCGATGTCTCGCCCGTGCGCGCGGAATGGGATGCGCTGATCGCCGAGATGACCGCCGATCCCAACAAGCGCCATTTCAAGCGCACCCCTGAGTTCGATGGCGTGATCGAATCGCTCGAGCCCGCTCTCCGCCGCGAATTCACCGATTTTCTGGTGTCCTCGATGACCTCGGAATTCTCCGGCTGCATCCTTTATGCCGAGATCGCCAAGCGGGTGAAGAACCCCGATGCCAAGGCGCTGTTCAGGCTGATGGCGCGCGACGAATCGCGCCACGCCGGCTTCATCAACGACAGCCTGAAGGATGCCGGCATCGGCATCGATCTCGGCTTCCTCACCAAGGCCAAGAAATATACCTATTTCAAGCCGAAGTTCATTTACTACGCTACCTATCTCTCTGAAAAGATAGGCTATGCGCGCTACATCACCATCTACCGCCATCTGGCGCGCAACCCGGACAAGCGCTTCCACCCGATCTTCAAATGGTTCGAGGAATGGTGCAACGACGAGTTCCGCCACGGCGAGGCCTTCGCGCTGCTCATGCGCTCCGAGCCGGGCCTGCTTTCGGGCCTCAACAAGCTGTGGATCCGCTTCTTCCTCGTGGCGGTCTATGCCACCATGTATGTGCGCGATCACAACCGGCCGGTGCTGCACGGCGCGCTGGGTATCGACATTACCGAATATGATTTCACCGTGTTCCGCATCACCACCGAGATCACCGCCCAAGTGTTTCCCGTCGCCATCGATGCCGATGCCCCCGGTTTCCGCGCGCTTCTCGAAGATATGCGGATCATCTCGGCCGCCATCGATGCCACCCGCGCGCAGCCTGGCCTGTTCTCGAAGCTGAAGCGCGCCGGCCTTACCGTACAGGCGGGCATCACCTTCCTGCGCCTCTATTTGCAGCCAACCGAGCGCCGCGACCTGCCGGCTTCGGTGCGCCTGCAGCCGGCCTGGTAAAGGGGCAGAGCCACCCGTGTCCGTCCTTGTGCTTCCGCTGCTGTTTGCAACGCTGCTGTGGTTTCTTTCCACAGGGCTGGTCCTGTGGCTGGACCGGCTGCCGAGCGACACCTGGCCGCTGAGCATCGTGGGCGCCACCGTGCTGAGCGGCCTCGCCATGGGCGGCATCATCATGACCGCGCCCGAGACCGGCGCATCGGCGGCCTATCTCGCCTTTGGCTGCTCGCTCATGCTCTGGGCGTGGCACGAGATGAGCTTTCTCATGGGCTTCGTGACCGGGCCGAACGACAAGCCCTGCCCGCCGGATGCCAAGGGCTGGCGCCGGTTCCGGCTGGCAGCGGCCACACTCATCCACCATGAAGTGGCGATGTTCGCGACTGTGCTGGTGCTTGCCGCCGCCACCTGGGGCCAACCGAACCAGACCGCGACGCTCACCTTCCTGCTGCTGTTTGTCATGCGACTATCCGCCAAGCTGAACATCTTTGCCGGTGTGCCCTATCTGAGCCTCGAAATGATGCCAGACAGGATGCGCTACATGGCCAGCTATTTCCGCGTCGCTCCGGCGCGCTTCTTCTTCGTGTTCAGCCTTGCGGGCATTGCCGCCACTGCCGCATGGCTCGGGCAGGCCGCGCTCACCGCGCCCGAAGGCCTGCAGACCGGTTATGCGCTGGCCTTTGCGCTGGTGGTGCTGGCGCTGCTGGAACATCTTTTTCTGGTGGTCCCATGGCAGGATACCGCGCTTTTCCGCTGGGCAATTCAGGGCCGGCAGATGCACCAGGCGCGGCAAAAGTCGCACCAAAAAAACCTTCATCCACAATCAACTCTTGCAGCCGCAGAAACTGCGCGGCAATAAGTTCTGGGAGATAAGCATGGACTATGAAGCGCACTTCCAGGCCGCGCTCGATGGCTTGAAGGAAAAGGGCAATTACCGCGTATTTGCGGAATTGCAGCGCCAGAAGGGGGCCTATCCTCGCGCCACCCGGTATCTGGAGGATGGCACGCAGGAAGTCACCGTCTGGTGCTCCAACGATTATCTGGGCATGGGCCAGCACCCCGATGTGATCCAGGCGATCCATGAGGAGCTTGATCGTTCCGGCGCCGGCGCCGGCGGCACCCGCAATATCTCGGGCACCATGCATGTGCACCGCAAGCTGGAGCGCGAACTTGCCGATCTGCACGGCAAGGAAGACGCGCTGCTGTTCACCTCCGGCTATGTGTCCAACTGGGCCGCGCTTTCCACGCTCGCCAGCAAGCTGCCCAATTGCGTGGTGCTGTCCGATGCGCTGAACCACGCCTCGATGATCGAGGGCATCCGCCACAGCCGCGCCGAATGCCTGCGCTTCAAGCATAATGATCCAGAAGATCTCGACCGGCTGCTCAGCAGCATCGAACCCGGCCGGCCCACGCTGGTGGCCTTCGAGAGCATCTATTCGATGGATGGTGACATGGCCCCCATCGAGGCGATTATCGAGGTTGCCGAAAAGCACGGCGCCATGACCTATATCGATGAAGTCCATGCCGTCGGCATGTACGGCCCGCGCGGCGGCGGCGTGGCCGAGCGTGACGGCCTGATGGACCGGCTGACCGTGATCGAAGGCACGCTTGCCAAGGCATACGGCGTTGTCGGCGGCTATATCGCGGCCTCCAAGGCGCTGTGCGATTTCGTCCGCAGCTTCGCCAGCGGTTTCATCTTCACCACAGCCCTTCCACCCGCCATCGCGGCTGGCGCACTGGCCAGCGTCCAGCACCTGAAAGAAAGCCCGTTCGAGCGCAAGCGCCAGCAGGAGCGGGTACAGAAGGTGCGCGCAGCGCTCCGCGCCATGGGCATCCCGCAGCTGGAAAACCCCAGCCACATCATCCCGGTGATGGTCGGAGACGCCAAAAAGGCCAAGATGATCTCCGATTGGCTGATGGAGCATCACGGCATCTATGTGCAGCCGATCAACTACCCCACGGTCCCGGTCGGCACCGAGCGGCTGCGGATCACCCCCTCGCCCGTGCATTCGGATGATGACATCGACCGGCTGGTAAAGGCGCTGTCCGACATCTGGGGCCAATGCGCGCTGCACCGGGTAGAAGCCGCCGCCTGAGTACAGGGGCCTGCGGCGGCATCAACCGCTAGGGTTGCCTTACCCGCCGACCGGTCCGTCATACGGAATAGCACGCCGCGAATCGCCGCCATTGTCTCCAGCGGATTACCGGCCACGGCAATCCGGTCCGCCAGCAGCTCGGGCTTCAACAGCACGGCAGGCCGCGCGAGCCCACTGCCGGGACACCGGCCGCAACCAGAAACGCCAAAAGCGGCCCGCTCTTTTTGCTTAGCTCCCCGGCTGGTACACCCGCTCGACATGGCCCTTCAGCAGCTCGGGCGTCAGATAGGCGGGGCGGAAGTCGTGGCTGCGGTAGCGTTGCACCTGATCGGCGAAGTGCGGCGAGCGCGGGTTGCTGCTCTGTCCGCCGGCGGAAACCGCGCGGGCGGTCACAACGGGTGCAAACTCCACCACTGCCACAAAGCTGTTGCCATAGCGGCCATAGGCGCGCTTCTGCCCGGGCGCGCGGGTGGTGCCGAAGCTGGCGAGGCTCCCCCAGGTGGCGGACGAAAAGCCGATCGGCACGCTTGGCTCGGCATCGCTGAAGCCGGCGTTGATATCGCCCGAAAGCCGCTGGAAGCGGTTGATATCGCCAAAGGGCACGTCCCAGCGGCCAAAATCACGGGTCAGCTCCGCGCTGGCCTCGGCCAGCGCCACCAGCCGGTCAGTCGCGGTCGCCCGGCTGGTAAGCCATTCCACCAGAGGCACGCGTGCAGAGCGCGCTGCCGCCCCATTGGAGCCGATAAGCGCCTCGCCCCAGCGGGTGGCGAGCGTGGTGGGCACCGAGGATTCGCTGCTCCGGTAATCCCAGCCGCGCAGCGCGCCTATGGGGCCTTCCAGCGAAACGCGCAGCGGGTCACCGCTGGGCAGCGCGTCATAATCGGCCAGCAGCACCGGCACCAGCGTGGTAAAGGCCGAGAGCCACGGGTCATAGGCAGTGTCGAGCAGCTTTTGCGGCGTGAAGTCCTTCGCGCCGCTGAGCAGCTTCACGGCGTTGATTCCGCGCGGGTTTTCGCCGGCTGAATCCATGTAGCGCGGATAGGCCGCCTGTTTCGGGCTGTCCGGCCCGGCAGCGGTCCAGGGCCAGTTGTTGGTGTTCATCACCCAGCCGGATTTCGGGTTGAGCACATTGGGCAGTTCGGAGAGCGCGTGCTCGCCTTTCCAGGCGGTGCCGGGGTCGTTGCCATCGACCGGCCTTGTGTAATCGAAGCGGTTGTCGCGCAGCGGCACAAATTGCGGGTGCAGATAGGCAATCTCGCCCTTGCGGCTGGCAAACAGCGTGGCGTTGGAGGAATTGGCCTTCAGATCGGCCACTTTCATATAGCTGGCCAGATCGGTGGCGGTGGTCCGCAGCCAGCTCTGCTGGAGCGCCGCCGCCGGCTTGTTCATCAGCGATACCGCGATCCATTTGCCGCCCTCGGCCCGCACAACCGGCCCGTGCACGCTGAGCCATGTCACGAAGCGGCGCGGCACCATCCCCTTTTCGGTCTTCACCTGCACGGCCACGTCGCGGCGGGTGAGCGGCTTCCATGTGCCGCCATAAACATAGCCCGGCACCCCGCCCCGCACCTCGATGGTGAGCGCAAACTCATCCACCACATCCACGCCCGAAGAGGTGTGCATCCAGCCCACATTGGTGTTCCAGCCCTGGTAGACAAAAAACTGCCCCCAGGTGCTGGCGCCATATACATTCAGCCCGGCGTCCGATTGCACCTGCGCCTCGGAGCGGAAATAGAAGCTGGTGTGCGGGTTGATGAGCAGCAGCGCATGGCCGTCTTTGGTGTTGGCCGGCGCAATCGCCATGCCGTTCGAGCCACTCGGCTCCACCGGCACCGCGCCGCGCGCTTCGGGCGTGAGCGGCAGGTTGCGGTTTTCAAAGAAATTCTGCAGCCGTGTGGTGTTCACGCTCTCGATATCACCGCCGATCGAGCCTTCGGAGAAAGCCAGCGCCATCCAGGGCTCGAAACGGTTCAGCACTTTCGCCCGGCCGGGGTTGTTCGCCAGCCAGAAGTTCAGGCCATCGGCCCAGCTCTGCATAAGCGTCTGCATCCAGGCGGGTGATTTCGCATATTCCGCCGCCAGCAGCTCGGGCGTTATCCAAAGCTGCTGCCGCAGGTCGCTCCACAGCGCCGCCTCGCCGTCCGCTTCCGCCCGCCGGCCCAGCGCATTCAGATAATTGGTCTCGATCCGCGGAAAATCATCTTCGGCCTGCGCATAGATCATGCCGAAAACCGCGTCCGCGTCGCTTTTGCCGCGCACATGGGCAATGCCCACATCATCCCGCGTGATGGTCACGCGCTTGGCGGTCGCCTGCCAGCGCGCGGTATCGGCCGGCTGTTGCGCCAGCGCGGCGCCGGCAAGGAAAAAGGCGAGGGTGAGTGTGGAGATTGTGCGCATAATTTCACTCATGCCGGCTTTTCCGGCCCGCGCAAGACCAGTGTGACCAGCGACACCGCACAGGCGCCCGCCACCCACAGGCCAACCGCCCCAATGCCGAAGCGCCCGGCCAGCGCCTGCGCCACCACCGGCGTAAAACCGCCGCCGATAATGCCGCCGGCATTGAAGGCCAGGCCGGCCCCGGTATAGCGCACCCGCGCCGGAAACAGCCCCGGCAGCCAGGCCCCGAGCGGCCCATAGACAAAGCCCATGGCAAACAGCGCCAGCGCCAGAAACGCCGCCAGCCCGGCCAGGCCCTGTGCGAGCAGCGGCGCCATCGCCAGCCCGGCGATCATCCCGCCGCCGCAGCCGGCCAGCAGCACCGCGCGCGGGCTGAACCGGTCCGACAGCCAGCCCGAGAGCGCGATCCCCAGCGCCAGAAACAGGATGGTGACCAGCTGCACCTGCAGCACCGTCTCGCGGGAATAGCCCATGGTGGTGGTGGCATGGCCGAGCGTGAAGGCGGTGGCGATATAGAAAAGCGCAAAACAGGCGACCACCCCGAACACGCCGGCCAGCGTGGCGCGCCAGTGGTCCGCCAGCAGCTCGAACAGCGGCACGCGCGGCGGCGGCGCCTGCGCCAGCGCCGCCTTGAACGCCGGCGTCTCGCTCAGCCGCAGCCGCACCCACAGCCCGATTCCGACCAGCAGGATGGAACCGAGGAACGGCAGCCGCCAGCCCCATTCGCGGAAATCCGCATCGCTGAGCGAAAGCCCCAGAAGCAGAAACAGCCCATTGGCGGCAATGAACCCGATGGGCGCACCAAACTGCGGGAACATGCCGAACCGCCCGCGCCACCCCGGCGGCGCATTCTCCACCGCCAGCAGCGCCGCCCCGCCCCATTCACCCCCCAGCCCGAAACCCTGGCCAAAACGCAGCACGCAGAGCAGCAGAGGCGCCGCCCAGCCGATGGCGGCATGGCCGGGCAGAAAGGCGATGAAAAACGTGCTCAGCCCCATGATGAGGAGCGAGGCTACCAGCGTAGACTTGCGGCCCAGCCGGTCTCCCCAATGGCCAAAGGCGAGCGCGCCGATGGGCCGCGCGATAAACGCCACCGCAAAGCTCGCATACGCAGCGAGCAGCTGCGCGCCGGGGTCTTCAGCCGGAAAAAACAGCGGGCCGAACACCAGTGCGGCCGCCGTTGCATAAATATAGAAATCGTAGAATTCGACCGCCGTCCCCGCGAGGCTGGCGCTGAGCACGCGCGAATTGGCCCTGAGCATGGTCGTTGCCTTTTGCGGGGGTGTTCAGGCCGCAGCCCGCACCGGGAAGCGGAGCAGCCGGTCCGCCTCGGCCACCAGGGCGGTCAACCGCCCCGGCAGCGCGTCTGCAAAGGCGATATCCTCGATCGCCAGCCCGCCGGCAAGGCTGCCATAGGCCGGCAGCACCAGCTTGGTGTCGGAGAGCGCAAAGCAGCGCCGGCTTATCCGCCGGCCCCGATGGTGGATGGTGATCTTGGGGTGAAAATGCCCGGAAAGCTCGGGCGAAGCGTCGTGCGGCACCGCCTCGTGCCGCAGCACCAGCCCGGCGAGGCGCAGCTCGGCCACCGCCTCCCCGCCCAGCGTGGCGGCAGAGCTGCCATCATGGTTGCCGGTCACCCACACCAGCCGGCACGCACCGGCAATGGCCAGCAGCGCGGCGCGCGCAGCGTGCTGCATCCGCGCCGGGCCGCCGGCATCATGAAAACTGTCGCCCAGGCAGACCAGCGTGGCGGCGCCGGTTGTCGCCAGCGTGTCCGCCAGCCGGGCCAGCGTCACCTCGCTGTCCCACGGCGGCAGCGGCCAGCCCTTGCGGGCAAAATGGCTGGCTTTCTCAAGGTGCAGGTCGGCCACCAGCAGCGCCTTTTCCGCAGGCCAGTACAGCCCGCCGCAGGGCAGCGGCAGCAGGGTCTGGCCATGGAACAAAAGGGGCATGGCGCGGTGATGCACGCGCGGCGGCGGCGCGTCAATCAAGCCACATCGCCTCCTGCGCCAGTGCTTCGGCCTCGATCAGCAGGCTGGTATCGGCTTCCGCATTGGGCACCGATTCGCGGCCTATCTCCAGCAGCACCGGCACCGCCAGCGGGCTCACCCGCTCCAGCCGGCGGTGGCGTATGCGGCTGGCGGCTGTCTCCAGCAGCGCCGCCAGCCGCTCCAGGTCGGTAAGCTTGTGGCGTGCATCCGCCCAGGCCGCGCCCAGCAGCAGATGGTCGGGCTGGTGGCGGCGCAGCACATCGAAAATAAGGTCGGACGATACACTCAGCTGCTTGCCGGTCTTGTGCTTGCCCGGCTGGGTGCGCTCGATAAGCCCGCCGATGATCGCGGTTTCCCGGAAAGCCCGGCGCAAAAAGGGGGAGGCCGCCACCCAGTCCGCCAGCTCCTCATCGAGGATCTCGGCACTCAGCAGCGCGGCGAAATCCACAGGCTCCTGCAAAGACCAGGCCGCCACCACATAGTCGCTGGCCACAAAACCGAGCGGCATCAGCCCCGCCGCCGCCATCCGCGCGGTCAGCAGCATGCCCAAAGTCTGGTGCGCATTGCGCCCGGCAAAGCCATAAACAACCATGAACCAGCGCCCGTCGCGCGGAAACGTCTCGATAAACAGGTCATCCAGCCCCGGCAGCTCGCTCCGCGCCTGCTGCACGCTCAGCCATTCGGCCACATCGGCCGGCATCTCCGCCCAGCGTTCCGGCGCGTTCAGCAGGCCCCGCACCCGGCGGGCCAGGTTGGTGGTCAGCGGCATCCGCCCGCCCACATAGGTCGGCACGCTCGGCCGCCCGCGCCCCATCCGCACCAATATGTCGGCCTGGTCAAAGCCGGTCACCTCCAGTGTCTGCCCGGCAAACAGAAAACTGTCCCCCACCCGCAGCTGCGCGCCAAACCATTCCTCCACCTGCCCGAAGGTGCGCCCCCGCCGGCCAAAGCGCACGTTCATCGTCACCGCTTCCACAATGGTGCCGGCGTTCAGCCGGTGCTGGGCAGCAAGGCGCGGGTGGGCCAGCCGCAGCCGGCCATCGGGCTCGGCCACCAGCCGGCGGTAGCGTTCATAGGCGCGCAGCGCATAGCCGCCGGTCGCCACCACATCGATCGCGGCATCAAACTCCGCCCGGCCCAGCGCTGCATAGGGGGCCGCAGTCCGCACCTCCTCGAAAAGCGCATCCGGGTGGAACGGCCCGGCAGCAGCGCGCGCAAAAATCGCCTGCGCCAGCGTATCCAGGCTGCCGGGGCGGAAAGTCTCCTGGTCCAGATCATGCGCCGCCACCGCATCGCGCGCCGCCAGCGCCTCCAGATATTCAAAGCGGTTGCCGGGCACGATCAGCGCCCGGCTCGGCTCATCCAGCCGGTGGTTGGCGCGCCCGGTGCGCTGCAGCAGCCGCGCCGCCCCCTTGGGCGCTCCCATCTGGATCACCAGATCGACATCGCCCCAGTCGATCCCCAGATCGAGGCTGGCCGTCGCCACAATGGCGCGCAGCCGCCCCGCCGCCATCGCCGCCTCCACCTTGTGCCGCGCTTCGGGCGCCAGGCTGCCATGGTGAATGCCTATCGGCAGCGCCTGCTCATTTTCGGCCCAGAGATCGCGGAAGATGATCTCGGCAATGGCGCGGGTGTTCACGAACACGATTGCCAGCCGCGCCTGCTCTATCCGCCGCATCACCGCCGGGGCTGCCCAGCGCCCGGCATGGCCAGCCCAGGGAATGCGCTCGGTTGGCAGCAGTATCTCGATAATCGGCGGCGCGCCGTCCGGGCAGGTGATCAGCCGCGGGCGGGCAGAGTTGCCGGGCGCCAGCCAGTCCAGAAACGGCGCCGGGTCGGCAATGGTGGCCGATAGCGCCACCCGCCGCAGGCCGGGCGCCAGTGCCTGCAACCGGGCCAGCGCCAGTGCCAGCTGGTCGCCGCGCTTGCCGTGCACAAAGGCGTGAATCTCGTCGATGATGATCGTGTCCAGCCCGGCAAACAGCCTGTCCGAATCGGGCTGGGAGAGCAGCAGCGACAGGCTTTCCGGCGTGGTGAGCAGCAAATTGGGCGGGCGCTGGCGCTGCCGGGCCTTGGCGGCAGAGGAAGTATCGCCGCTTCGGGTTTCCACACTTATCGGCAGCCCGGCTTCCTCAATGGGCGCCAGCAGGTTGCGCGCCACATCGGCCGCCAGCGCCTTCAACGGGCTCACATACAGCGTGTGCAGCCCTTCGCGCGGTGCGCGCGCAAGCGCTGCCAGCGTGGGCAAAAAACCGGCCAGTGTCTTGCCGGCACCGGTGGGGGCAATCAGCAGCGCATGCTCGCCCGCTGCTGCTGCTGCCAGCATTTCGCTCTGGTGCGCGCGCACCTGCCAGCCGCGCGCCGCAAACCAGCCGGCAAGTGCCGGTGGCAGCTCCAGCGCGGCCTTCCCCGGCGCTATTTGCAGGGGCCGATTCGCTTTGCGCTCACCCGGGTCACCATGTTCATGCCGCCGCTCATGGTGCTCCGCATGGCATAGCTGGTGGTGGTGTAGGTGCCGGTCATCACCATCGTCATCGGCCCTTCCTGGCTCTTGCACGTCATTTCAGCGTCGATCTTGCCACCGGCATAATTGTAGCGCTTCAACTCGCAGCTCTTGTCGGCGGAAAGCATCTTTTTTGGGTCCTTCTTCATATCGGCCTCGGTGAGGCAGATCTTCATCGTCGTGACCCGGCCTTTCATCATGGTCAGAACCTCCGGAGGAACACCGGGCATGTTCATCGATTCGATCACGCTCGTCGTTTCATACTGGCCCGGCTGCGGCTGCACCTGAGCCAGCGCCGGCGCAGCCGCCAAAACACCCGCCAGCATCAAAAATCCGCGCATCGCCTGCTCTCCTGCCAAACACCGCTCACCCTATCCCAGCAGCCGATGTTGCGGCAAGAAGGGCGCAATGATCGATTGGATCGAGCCTCACCCGCACGGCATTTACGTAAAGCCCGCCGATGCCTGGGTCGATCCCGGCCGCGCGGTGCCGCGCGCGCTGGTAACCCACGGCCATGCCGATCATGCGCGCGGCGGCCATACCGCCGTGCTGGCCACCGCCGAGACACTGGCGATAATGAAAACCCGCTACGGAGATCAACCCGGCGGGCAGGCGATTGCGCCGGGCGAAACCGTGCAGATGGGCGATGTGGCGGTGCGCTTCGTGCCGGCGGGCCATGTGCTCGGTTCGGCGCAGGTGGTGCTGGAACACAAGGGCGAGCGGGTGGTGGTGAGCGGCGATTACAAGCGCGCGCCCGATCCCACCGCCGCCCCGTTCGAGCCGGTGCCCTGCGATGTGTTCATCAGCGAGGCCACCTTCGGCCTGCCGGTGTTCCGGCATCCCCCTGTTGTGCGCGAGATCGGCCGGCTGCTGGCGGCGCTGGCTGCCAACCCCGATCGCTGCGTGCTGGTGGGCGCCTATTCGCTGGGCAAGGCGCAGCGCGTGGTGGCCGAGCTTCGCGCCAGCGGCCACGACGCCCCCATCTATCTGCACGGCGCCATGCTGAAGCTGTTCGCGCTTTACGAGGCGCTGGGCGTGCGGCTGGGCGATGTGCGCCCGGTCGGCACCTTTAAGGGCGAGGCGCTGAAGGGCAGCATCATCATGGCGCCGCCCTCTGCCTTGGGCGATAAATGGAGCCGCCGGCTGCCCGAGCCGATAAACGCCATGGCCTCGGGCTGGATGCGGGTGCGCCAGCGCGCCAAGGCCAGCGGGGTGGAGCTGCCGCTCATCATTTCCGACCATGCGGATTGGGACGAGCTGACCGCCACCATCGCCGAAATCCGCCCCGGCGAACTATGGGTCACCCACGGCCGCGAAGATGCGCTGGTGCACTGGTGCGCGCTCCGCCAGCAGCGCGCCCGGGCGCTTGCCATGCTGGGCCGGGATGAGGAGGAGGAGGCCGCATGAGCAGGCTCTACGGCATGCTGCGGCCGCTGGTTTTCGCGCTGGATCCCGAGGCGGCGCACAGCCTCACATTGGCAGCGCTGCCCTATTGGCCGGGCGGCGGCGGCGCGCACGATCCCATTCTCGAAACCCGGCTGGCGGGCATGGTGCTGCCCAACCCCATCGGTCTGGCCGCGGGGTTCGACAAGGATGTGGCGGCACCCGATGCCATGCTGGCGCTGGGCTTCGGCTTTGTGGAATGCGGCTCGGTCACGCCGCTGCCGCAGCCGGGCAACCCGCGCCCGCGCCTGTTCCGGCTGGCCGAGGACCGGGCGGTGATAAACCGCATGGGCTTCAACAACGCCGGCATGGCGGCCGCAGTGGCGCGGTTGCAGGCGCGCCGGGGCCGCCCCGGCGTGGTCGGCATCAACCTCGGCGCCAACAAGGATGCGCCCGACCGCACGCAGGATTATGCCACCGGCATGGCGGCCGCCGGCGCCCATGCCAGCTATGTGACCGTCAACATCTCATCCCCCAACCCGCCGGGTTTGCGCGCGCTGCAAGACGGGGCGGCACTGGCCGATCTCGTTGCGCGCGTGCAGGCCGCCCGGCCGCAAGGCTGCGGGCCGCTGTTTGTGAAAGTAGCGCCCGATCTGGAGCCAGCCGATTTCGATACCATCGCGCGCGCCGCCCTCGATGGCGGGGTGGACGGGCTCATCGTCGCCAACACCACCCTGTCGCGCCCGGGGCTGACCAGCCATCACGCCACCCAAACAGGCGGTCTGTCCGGCGCCCCGCTGGCGCCGCTGGCCATGGCGGCGCTCCGGGGTTTCCGCGCCGCCACCGGCGGCGCTTTGCCGCTCATCGCCGCCGGCGGCATCGGCTCGGGCACGGATGCTCTGGCCCGCATTCAGGCCGGGGCAACGGCCGTGCAGCTCTATTCGGCGCTGGTCTATGAAGGCCCGGGGCTGGCCCGGCGCATCGCCACCGATCTTGCCGCACTTCTGCGCGCCAAAGGCTTTGCCAGCGTGGCCGAGGCAGTGGGAACCGCTCCCGCCGATTGAGGCCTCTTTATTTCTACGGGCGGCTGCTTATGGTTCGCGCCATGCACACAATCCTCCGCTTCGCCACGCTCCTCATCGCCGCCGCCCTGTTCGGCCCGCTTGGCGCCGCGCGCGCCCAGACACCGGTTCCCGAGGGCGTGGATCGCTACCCCGGCGCGGACTATACCGCCGCCGGCGCAGCCGCCCCCGCCACTGCCTATAAAGGCGTTGTATCGGCCGCAGACCCGCGCGCCGCCGCCGCAGGCCGGGAAATCCTCGAACAGGGTGGCAGCGCGTCCGATGCCGCCGCCGCCGTCATGCTGGCGCTCACCGTGGTGGAGCCGCAGTCGAGCGGCATCGGCGGTGGTGGCTTCCTCGTCTACCAGCCCGCCAGGGGCCGGCCGAGCAGCATCGATGGCCGCGAAACCGCGCCCGCCATCGCCTCCCCCAGGCAGTTTCTGGGCGCAGACGGCAAGCCGCTCGGCTTTGCGGAGGCCTCCACCGGCGGCCGCGCGGTCGGCGTGCCCGGCAGCATCGCGCTCATCGCCCAGGCGCACCGGCGCTGGGGCAAGCTGCCATGGGCCGCGCTGTTCGCCCCGGCAATCCGGCTTGCGGAAGGCTTTGAAATGTCCGGCCGCATGGTCCAGTTCATCGGCTATGGCCGCCCCAAGCTCATGAAATCGGCAGAGGGCAGGGCGCTCTATCTCGATCCCCAGGGCGCCCCGCTCGCGCCCGGCACCCGCTTCGCCAACCCGGCGCTTGCCGCCACCTTGCGAACCATCGCCAAGGAAGGCCCGGACGCTTTCTACAAAGGCCCGGTCGGTGCCGCGCTGGTGCAGGCGGTAAACACCGCCGAAGCCGCGCCTGTTGCCATGACCATGGCCGATCTCGGTGCCTACCGCGCCGTGGAGCGCCCGCTCACCTGCGGCCGATACCGCAGCTATACGGTGTGCGGCATGGACCCGCCGTCGTCCGGCTCGGTCGGCGTGCTGCAGATGCTGGGCCAGCTCGAACGCTTCGACATGAAGGGGCTGGGCATCAACAGCCCGGTGGCGTGGCACCTGTTCATCGAAAGCCAGCGGCTGGCCTATGCGGACCGTGACAAATGGATCGGTGACCCGGGGTTCATCAAGGTTCCGGTGGCCGGGCTGGTAGCGCCTGCCTATATCCGTTCGCGCTCGGCATTGATCTCGCCCACCACGCGCATCGTAGCCGCCAAGGCCGGCATGCCAAGGGGCGCCCCGCCGCGCGTTGCCGCCAATGATAATGAGGTTGCCGGCACCTCCAGCTTTGCCGTTGCAGCGCCGGACGGGGCGGTTGCGGCCTATACCTCCACGGTCGAATCGGTGTTCGGCTCGGGGCTGGTGAGCCAGGGCTTCGTGCTCAACAACGAGCTGACCGATTTCAACTTCGCGCCTGAAGATCAGGGCGCGCTCACCGCCAACCGCGTGGCACCCGGCAAGCGCCCGCGTTCCTCGATGAGCCCCACTCTGGTCTATGACAGCAAGGGCAAAATCGTCGCTGCCATCGGCGCCGCCGGCGGCACCACCATTATCGCGCAGGTGGCCAAGGCGATCATCGCCATGGTCGATTGGGGCCTGCCCATCGACCGGGCGATAGGCGTGCCGCAGGCCATCGGTATCGGGGACCGGCTGTCTGTGGAGAAGGGCACCATGCTCGAAGCGATGATTCCGGCGCTGGAGGCGCTCGGCCACAAGCCGGTGCCGAGCACCCTGCCCTTGAAGGGCAACGGCGTGCAGCGGGTGGCCGGCGGCTGGTCCGGCGGCGCCGATCCGCGCAGCGAAGGCGGCATCGCCGGCTATTGAAAGTTGGTGATAGCGGCGCGCCCGGCTAAAAGCAGTCGGCAAGAGCCGGGGGAGACGGGATGAGCGCTGTCAGGCGGGATATGACTACCGGCCCGCTGCCGCCCACACCCTGTGCGGACCGGGCGGACGCGAGCCCCAATCTGGTGCGGCTGTTCCTCAATTGGGCAAACGAGCAGCCGGGCCTGCCCATGCTCGCCCGCAAGGCCGATGGCCGCTGGCAATCGATCAGCTGGGGCGAGGCGCACCAGGTGGTCGCCTCGATGTCGGCCGCGCTCATCGGGCTCGGCATCCGGCCGGGCGACCGGGTGATGCTGGTAAGCGAGAACCGCCCGGAATGGTGCCTCGCCGATCTCGCCATCATGGGCGCCGGTGCCATCACCGTGCCCGCCTACACCACCAACACGGTGGCCGATCACAGCCATATCCTCGGCAATTCCGGCGCCCGCGCGGTCATCGTATCGAACCCGAAGCTGGCCGCGAACCTGCTGCCGGCAGCCATGGCGGCAGAGGCTTGCAGCATTGTCATCGGCTTTGAACCCCTGAAGCCGGTGCAGGGCAGCGCGCTGTCGCTCCACCATTGGCAGGAGCTCATCCGGGCCCGCGCCGGCCAGGCAAGCGAAGACCGTGACACGCTCGCCGCCCGCGCCACCGCCAGCCGGGATGATCTCGCCTGCATCATCTACACCAGCGGCACCGGCGGCAGCCCGCGCGGCGTGCGCCAGCATCACGGTGCCATCCTGCGCAACATCGCCGGCGCCATGACCGTTATCGAGCAGGATTTCGAGCCCAGGCCCTGGCGCGAGCGTTTCCTGTCGTTCCTGCCCTTGAGCCACGCCTATGAGCATACCGCCGGCCAATATATGCCCATCGGGATGGGCGGCGAAATCTGGTACGCGGAAGGGCTGGAGAAGCTTGCCGCCAATATCGAGGAGGCGCAGCCCACCTTGATGGTGGTGGTTCCCCGGCTGTTCGAAGTGCTGCGGATGCGGATCGCGAAGCAGATCGAGAAGCAGGGCGGGGTGGCGGTCACCATGCTCAACCAGGCGCTGCGCCAGGGGCGCAAACAGGCGCGCGGCGAGCCGCTGAGCCTTGTCGACCGGCTGGCGGACCCGGTGCTGGAACGCACCATCCGCAAGAAGATACAGGCGAAGTTCGGCGGCCGGCTGAAAGGGCTGGTGGCCGGTGGTGCGCCCTTGAACCCGGAAGTGGGGGTGTTCTTCGCCTCCATCGGCATCAACATCCTCCAAGGCTATGGGCAGACCGAGGCCGGCCCGGTGGTTAGCTGCAACCGCCCGCGCGCCCGGCTGAAGATGCACACGGTCGGCCCGCCGCTCACCGGCGTGGAGGTAAGGATCGCGGCCGATGGCGAGATCTGCGTGCGCGGCGAGCTGGTGATGGACGGCTATTGGATGAACGACGCCGAGAGCCACCGGGTGCTGCAGGATGGCTGGCTGCTGACCGGCGACATCGGCATGATCGACCGTGATGGCCATCTGATCATCACCGACCGCAAGAAGGACATCCTCATCAACGACAAGGGCGATAATGTCGCCCCGCAGCGGGTGGAGGGCATGCTCACCCTGCAGGACGAGATTGCCCAGGCCATGGTCTATGGGGACCGCCGCCCGCACCTTGTGGGCGTGGTGGTGCCTGAAACCGAATGGGCAATGGGCTGGGCGCGCGACAAGGGAATGCCCGGCGACCTCGCCAAGCTGGCGCACGAGCCGGAGTTCCAGCGCGCGATGATGGCGGCGGTGGACCGGGTGAACACCAAGCTCTCGGTCATCGAGCGGGTGCGCCGGGTGATCGTGGCCGATGCTGCCTTCACCACCGAAAACGAGCAGCTGACCCCCAGCCTGAAGATCCGCCGCCATGTGCTGAAGAAGGTCTATGGCGAGCGGCTGGACCGGCTGTACGGCGGCGATAAATGAGCAAAGGTCTGGTCACCGTCACCGGCGCCACCGGCTATCTGGCCGGTTTCGCCGTCCGCAAGCTGCTCGCGGAAGGCTGGACGGTGCGCGGCACGCTGCGCAGCCTCGCCCGCGCCGAGGAGGTGTACAGCGCCTGCGGCTCGCGCGACATCGAGCTGGTGGAGGCCGATCTCCTGTCCGACACCGGCTGGGCGCAGGCGATGGCGGGCGCTTCCCATGTGCTGCACATGGCCTCCCCGGTCCCGGTGGCCGAGCCTTCCGATCCGGACGAGCTGATCCGCCCGGCGCGCGAAGGCGTGCTGCGCGCGCTCGCCGCCGCCCGCGATGCCGGGGTCAAGCGGCTGGTAATGACCTCATCGGTCGCCGCAATCTGCTACGGCCATGCGCCCCTGAACGGGGAGGCCTTCACCGAGGCCGACTGGTCAAACCCCGATTCGCCCGACAGCTATGCCTATGTGCAGTCCAAAACGCTCGCCGAGCGAGCCGCGCGGGCGTTCATGGCGCGCGAAGGCGGCGACATGGAGTT
>JBBQIP010000013.1:0-21684 GCA_038325045.1 Sphingomonadales bacterium | reverse complement strand
TATTCGACCGTGCGGGCGAGCGCGAAGCTGTTGGGCGGGATGATGCAGCAATCGGTCTTGCGGTCGACAAAGCTGTCGGCGCTGAAATTCTTGGGGTCGACGATTGCGGAATGGACGTTGGTGAAGATCTTGAACTCGTCTGAAACCCGCGCATCATACCCATAGGAGGAGAGGCCGAAGCTTATCTTCCCGTCCCGCTGCTGGCGGTCGACAAAGGGTTCGATCATGCGGTGGGCGAGCGCCTGCTCGCGGATCCAGCGGTCGGATTGGACGCTCATTCAATGGCCCTTGATGTGTAGTACGCAGATGAGGGTGAACAGCCGGCGCGCGGTATCGAAATCGACAGTTACCTTGGGTTCCAGCCGGTCTTTCAGCGCTTCGGCGGCATCGTTGTGGATGCCGCGCCGCGCCATGTCGATGGTTTCGATCTGCTGCGGGCTGGCCTGGCGGATGGCCTGGTAATAGCTGTCGCAGATGGCGAAATAATCGCGGATGGTGCGGCGGAACGGTGCCAGGGGCAGGATGATGGTTTCAAGCTCGATATCATCGGCGCTGCTCACCAGCATGGAAAGCCGCCCTTCCTCCACCCCGAGCAGCAGCTTGTAGGGGCCATGGTTGCCGTGCGTCTCGGTGCTTTGCGGCTGGAACAGATTTCCTTCCAGCAGATCGAAGATGGCGACGCGGCGCTCCTGCTCGATATCGGCGTTGCGCCACAGGATGGTGCGTTCATCGAGCTTGATGTCGCTGAGGCGGTAGTTGGTCGAACCCTGCGCGGTCATGGTTGATCCGGAAAGGCGTTGACGAGCCGGCCGAGTGCCGACTTGAGCGGCGCGCGGGCGGAATCGGGGGTGAAGCCCAGTCGCACCACTACCAGCTTTTTGGATGGCACGATGATGACATATTGGCCGAGATGGCCATTGGCGGAAAACGCATCCGCCGGGCCCTGATCGGCGAACAGGCCGCTTTCATGCCCGGCGGGATCGGGGAGGTTGAGCCAGAAATGGCCGCCATAGCCACGGTTGGTGGGCGCCGGTGTGCGCACGAAGCGCACCCAGGATGCCGGCACCACCTGGCGGCCGGCGACCACGCCACCGTTCAGATAGAGCTGGCCAAAGGCCCCCCAGTCCCGAAGCGAGGCGTGGCAGAGCGAGCCGCCGAGCATGGTGCCGGCGGGATCGAATTCGCAAAGCAGCGTGGGCATGGCGGCGGGGCGGATGAGCCGTGCCTGCAAAAAGGCGTGCATGGCGCTGCGCCTTGCGGCCGGGGTGGTGGCCTCGGGGGCGATGGTGCGGGTGACGATATCGACAAGGATATGGGTGGTGAGCGTGCTGTAATTATAGAGCGTGCCGGGTTTTGCCTCCAGCGGCGCCATGGTGGCGGCGGCAACGATATCGGCCGACCGGTCGGCGAACAGGGCGCGGTTGGTATCGGATTTTTCAGGGTCCGGACCGGCCTCGATATTGGCGAGGCCGGAGGACATGTGGAGCAGCTGCCGGAGCGTGATGGCGGCGCGGGGATCGCCGGGTGTTTGCCGCCAGGCAGGGACCGGGGCCGGGCTGTCCAGCTCCAGCCGGCCCTCGCTCACCAGATCGCCGACCAGCGTGCTGGTGATCGACTTGGCCATGGACCAGGAGATGAAGCGGTTGCCCGGCCCATAGCCCGGTGCATAGCGTTCAAAGACCGGGCGACCGTTTTGCAGAACCAGCACGGCGCGGGTTTCGGCCAGTGCCGGGCTGGTGAACAGCGCGTCGGCGGCGGCGCGTTCCGCAACCGAAAGGGCGGCTGCGGGAGCTGCAGTCTGGGCAGTGGCCGGCGAAGCTGGAAGCGCACCCAAAAGAGCGCCAAGCAGGGAGCACAGCAGAAACAGACTTGATTGCAGGCCAGCCATGGCGTTTCGTGCCCCCATGGATTGCAGCCTAGAGGGGGCAGGCTTGTGAACGCAAGCAGCGGAGCCGCCGGAACCAAACCGGACGGCCAGGATAGCCAGCGGACCAGCCGCTGGTGGCTGTGGGGACCGGTACTGCTATTGACCCTGCTGGCCGGTGGCTTGCTGGGGTTGAAGAGCAGCAGCACCGGCAAGCGCGCCGAGCTGGGCGCGGGCTATATTGCCCATGTGGTGTGCTCGTGCCGCTATGTGGGCAACCGCGACATGGCCTCGTGCCGCACCGATTTCGAGGCCGGCGCCGAGATTGTGAACGTGCAGGACTATGCGGAGCGCAAGACCGTTATTGCCAGCGTGCCGTTTCTGGCCCGGCGGAGCGCGCGCTATGATCCGGTGTATGGCTGCCAGCTGGACCCGCCCTGAGCGGGGATCAGAGCCAGCCGCGCCAGCGCGCAAGGCCATAGGCAAGGATGCTGGAGCACAGCATGAGCCCCACCGCCATGGGGTAGCCGAGCGGCCATTGCAGCTCGGGCATGACAAGGAAGTTCATCCCGTAGATGCCGGCGATGAGGGTGGGCGGCATGAACAGCACCGCGAACACCGAGAAGATCTTGAGCACGGCATTTTGTTCGATGCTGATAAGCCCGAGCGTGGCATCGAGCAGAAAGGTGACCGATCCGCCGAGGAAGCTCGCATGATCGGTGAGCGAGGCAAGGTCGCGTGCCAGTGATTTGAGCTCGGCGGTGCGCCGGGCATCCTTGGGCAGGGCGAGTATGAGATAGCTGACCGCGCGGCCAAGGGTGACCGCCGATTCGCGCGCCTTCGACAGCGCATCCTGCGCATAGCCAAGCCGTTCCAGCAGCGATTGCAACACAAGGTTGGAAAAGCGCTGGGGCCGGCCCGCCCTTCCGGAAGGGCTGGCATGGCTGGCACGGCGGAAGGCCTGGGTGTTGATAAGGTCGATCTCGGCGCCGATCCGCTCGATCGCATCGGCCAGCCGGTCGATGATCACCTCGAACAGCATGAGCAGCAGGGCATCGGGGGCGGTTTCGGCATCGGGCCGCTGCGCCTGCGCTGCAAACCGGTCGATCGACAGGAGATCATCATAGCGGATGGTGATGAGCTGGTTGGGGGAGAGGATCATCGCCAGTGGTTGCAGGCTGGCGTGCATCATTTCCTTGCGGCGCAGGATCCCGGTGGCAAGGCTGACCGAGAGGAAGACCGCACCGTCTTCGCGGTAGAGCCGGCTTGAGGCCTCGATCTCCTGAATATCGTCGCGCGTGGGGATGGAGAGGCCGGTGGTTGCTTCCAGCCAGGCGATGTCTCCGGCTTCGGGGTTGGCGGCATCGATCCAGACCGGCCCGGCTCCGTGCGGCAACTCGGGGGGTTCGCCGGGCCCGCTTTGGGGCTGCAACCCGTCCGGGCTTATGCGATAGCAAGTGAGCATGCTGTGTGGGTGCGCCAGCAGGGCCGGCCGGTCAATGCCGGCGCGCGGTCAGGAGGATCGATGCTTCGCAAGCGACATTCCGGCGTTGTGCGGATAGCGCATTGGCTCAACACGCTGTTGGTGGTGCTGCTGATCGGCACCGGCTTCAACATCTTCAACGCCCACCCGACGCTTTATTGGGGATCGAGCGGCAGCGCCGTCGATCGCGGGAGCGAATGGCTGCGGATCGGCGCCGTGCGGGGAGCGGCCGGCATCCCTTCGGGCGTGGTACTGGTGGGCGGAACCAGAATCGATACCGATGGCTTTCTGGGCCGCTCGACCGGCACGGCCGGCCGGCCGCAATCGATTGCCTATCCGGGCTGGCTGACAATACCGACCCTCCGCGACCTCGCGACGGCGCGCAACTGGCACTTTTTTTCTGCGTGGCTGCTGATCCTGAACGGGCTTGTTTATCTGGTCTGGGGGCTGGCGAGCGGGCATATCGGCCGCAGGCTGCTGCCATCGCTCCGCGAGTTGCGCCCCGCCAATATCGGCCATGACATTATGGACCATCTGAAGCTGAACTTCCCCAAGGGAGAGGCGGCGCTGCGCTATCAGGTGCTGCAGAAGATCGCTTATTCGGGCGTGGCGCTGCTGCTGCTGCCGCTGATGGTGCTGACCGGGCTTGCGATGAGCCCAGGCATGGACGCTGCCGCCGGCTGGCTGGCGGCGCTGTTCGGCGGGCGGCAATCGGCGCGCTCCATCCACTGGATTGCGACCAACCTCGTCATCCTGTTCATCGCCGTGCATCTGGCGATGCTGGTGCTGGCAGGTCCGTTCAAGCTGCTGCGCGGGATGATAACCGGCTGGCAGAAAGTGGAACCGGAGGCAGCCGAATGAGCGCGCTTTTGACCCCGTTTTCCCGGCGCGGGCTGGTGCGGCTGGGGGCGGGCGGATCGGCGCTGCTGCTTTCGGGCTGCGATTCGCTGGTCAATGACCCCAAGTTGCTGGGCATTGTGCAGGGCGCCGAAAAGGCCACCGAGCGCTGGCAGCGGCTGGTGGGGCGGGGTGCGCTGGCCACCGAGTTTTCCGCCGCCGATATTTCGCCGGTTTTCAAGGCCAATGGCACGATCAACCCGGTCGAGCCGGCCTACCGCGCCCATGCAGCAGCCGGATTTGCGGATTGGCGGGTGCGGGTGAGCGGGCTGGTGGACCGGCCGCTCAACCTCTCGATGCGTGACCTCATGGGCATGCCGGCGCGCTCGCAGATCACCCGGCACGACTGTGTGGAGGGCTGGAGCGCGATCGGCGGCTGGGCCGGGCCGCCGCTGGGGCTGGTGCTCAATGCGGCGCGCGCGCGGTCATCGGCGCGCTATGCCGTGTTCCTGTGCGCCGATAACTACGGCGGCGAGGCGGACAAGGGCGGGCTGCAATCAGCCAGCCGCTATTATGAGAGCATCGACATGGTGGATGCGCTGCACCCGCAGACCATCCTCGCGCTGCGGCTGAACGGCCATCCGCTCGATGTGGCGCACGGAGCCCCGGTGCGGCTGCGGGTGGAGCGGCAGCTTGGCTACAAGCACGCCAAATATGTGGAGGAAATCAGGCTGGTGGACCGGCTGGAAGGCTTTGGCCAGGGCCAGGGGGGCTATTGGCCCGACCGCGGCTATGAATGGTATGCCGGTATTTAGAAGCTGGCCGGAGGCCCTGCCCGCTACCCCGCGAAGCCTAGCCCTATCCAGAGCGTGCGCGGTTGGGCGAGATCGAGCGTGCCGTCGTTGCCGATACCGCTGACCACCTCGGTATTGGTGAGGTTTTCGCCGCGCACGAACAGGCTGAGCGTGCGGCCGAGCCTTAAACGCGCGCTTGCATCGAGCGTGGTGGCGGCGGGCAATGCGCGCGAATTCTGGTCATCTTCAAAGGCCGAGGAGACGTGGCGCAGCGTGGCGGACGCGTTGAAGCGCTGATCGGTATAGCTGATGGTGCCTGAAGCGGCCGTGGTGGGGCTTTGCGCGGGGCGCAGGCCATCAAGCGGCGTGGCGGCGCCCGAGGCGCGGACCCGGGCATCGGCATAGGCGAACGCTGCAACCGCTTCGAACCGGCCGACCCGAAGGCCGGCATCAGCCTCGACGCCGCGCGTGCTCACCGAATCGAGGTTGCGGCGCTGGCGGAAATTGCCGGCGGCGCTCACGAACCCGACCTGCGGAAACACGCCGGGGCCGCTGGCGATGGTCACGTTGCTGATGGCGCCGGCAAGCCGGTTGCTGAACCCGGTGATGCTGAGCCGGGCGCCGGGGAGCGGGGTCCAGTCCAGCCCGGCTTCGTAGCCGGTGGCGCGCTCCAGATCGAGCGCCGGATTGGCGGCGGTGGCATCCGGCCCCACGCGGAATGGGCGGTAAAGCTCGTTGGGTGTGGGCAGGCGGAAGCCCGAATAGGCAGCGGCGCGCAGGCTGAGTGCTGGCAGCGGCTTGAGCACGGCGCCGCCGCGCGCGGTGGCGCGGGTGCCTGAGCGGGGCGGGGTGATGAGCGTCTGGGTGATGTTGCCGGTGCCGATCACCGATTCGATGAACCGGCCTTCGCCGATGTTCCAACGGTCCACGCGGCCGCCGGCGGTGAGGGTGAGCATGTCGCTCACCGGCACGCTGGCTTCCGCATAGGTGCCGGCGGTGCTGGTGCTGCCGCCAGCCTCCCGAAGGCCATCGAAGCGGCCGGCGGTGAAGCGGAACCGCTCGTTGGTAACGCCGTCGCCGCGCCGCCAGTCGATGCCGATCTGCAGATCGAACGGCACCGGCGGCCGCAATTCTATCTTGCCGCCAAGGCCGGTAGCGGGGGTGCGAAACTGCTCCAGGCTGGGGTTGGCGGTGGTGCGGTTGTTGCCCAGTGCTGCAAAGCGGGCGGTGAAGTTGCGGGTCTGCACATAGGCCAGCGCATCTACCTGCCAGTCACCGCGGTGGATGAGCCTTATCGAGGCATCGGCGCCGCTGCTGGTGCTGCCAACCAGATCCAGACCGCGGGTGCGGGCATCGGTGAAAGCGCGGGCGCTGGCCTGGATTTCGGTCTGCGGGCCGGCCGGGATGACCGCGCGCAGCGAGCCGCCGGTCGCGTTATAGCCTGCCGGAATATCGAGCGGGCCGCGCTGGCGTTCAGGCACCAGAAAAAAGCCGTCACCGGAATCGTGGCGCAGGCTGGCGGTCAGGGTGCCGCCGCCCAGCGGCACAGCCAGCCCGGCGCTGGCCTCCAGGCTGCCGCGCGAGCCGCCGGCGACCGACAGGCTGATGGGCGCAAGAAGTTCAGGCCCGGCGCTTTCGAGCTCGAGCGTGCCGGCCACTGCTCCTGATCCAAAGGCGCCGCCGCCGCCGCCGCGCACAACGCGCGCTGAAGCCAGCCGCGATGGGTCGATGGCGGAAAACGGGATATAGCCAGCAAAAGGATCGGCCACCGGCACGCCATCAAGGAGCAGCAGCGCGCGCGAGGACGCATTGCCGCCGAGCGCGCGAAGGGTGAGCCCCTGGGCGCTGGGATTGGCGGACCGGCTGTCGGTCCGCCGGAAACTTGCCAGCCCGGCGATATCGCGCAGTGCATCTTCCAGCCGCCCCGACGCTGTGCCGGCCAGGCGTTCAGGCGTGATGGTGAGGCTGGAATAGGCGGCGGCACCGGCTGAGAGCGGCAACGGCCGACCGGTTACGATGATCTCCGCAACTGCGGCGGGGGGTGGGGGCGGGGGCAGAGCTTGCATCGGCCCCTAATGGACAAGGCAGGCACCCGCTGGCAAGACCTTCTATTATCCGAGCTTCGGGAGATGGGAATGACCGGCTAGGTTTATCTGGGGCTGGCCATCGGGTTCGAGATTCTGGCGACCACGCTGCTGAAGCTTTCAGACGGGCTGGAGCGCTGGAGCTTCGCGCTGGCATCAATCGCGGTTTATGCGCTGTGCTTCCTGTTTTTTGCGCCGGCATTGAAGCTTGTTCCGGTGGGGGTTGCCTATGCAATCTGGTCGGGCTTCGGGATTGTGGCGATGGCGGTTATCGGCCGTCTGGCCTTTGGCCAACAGCTCAGCCCGGCGCAGCTGGGCTGTATTGCGCTGGTGCTGATAGGGGCGCTGGGGCTGAGCCTGACCACGCCGGGCGGCGGCAGCGGAGTTTGAGCAATGGTTGAGGCCGTGATCGTGGCCACGGCGCGCACGCCCATAGGCAAGGCCTATCGCGGCACGCTGGCGCAGCTTGATGGGCCGGCGCTGGCGGCGCCAGTGATAAGGGCGGCGCTGGAGCGGGCGCAGGTGGCGCCGGAAGATGTGATGGATGTGCTGCTGGGCAGCGCCCACCCGGAAGGCGCCGTGGGCAATAATGTGGCGCGGGTGGCGGCGCTGGCGGCCGGCCTGCCGGTGAGCGTGGCCGGGGTGACCATAGACCGCAAATGCGCCTCCGGCCTGCAGACAATCGCCTTTGCCGCGCAGCGGATCATGGCCGGCGAGGACGGGGTGTATGTGGCTGGCGGGCTCGATTCGGTGAGCCGGGTGCTGCCGCACAAGAACCTGGAGGGCTACCGCGCCGCCGGGATAAGCGAAACCATGCCCGAACTCTATTGGCCGATGATCGAGACCGCCGATTTTGTGGCCAGGCGCTACGGCATCAGCCGCGCGGCGCAGGACGAATTCAGCCTGGAGAGCCAGCGGCGGACTGCGGCCGCACAGGCGGCCGGGCGGTTCGATGCGGAGATAATACCCATCAAAGGCACGCGGATGCTGGAGGCGGACGAAGGCAACCGCCCGCAAACGACGCTGGGTGGGCTGGCAGCGCTGGCCCCGGTGCGCGAAGGCGGCACGGTTACTGCGGGCAATGCCTCGCAGCTTTCGGACGGGGCGAGCGTGTGCGTGCTGATGAGCGCGGCCGAGGCAGCGCGGCGCGGGCTGGCGCCGCTTGGCACTTTCCGGGGCTTTGCGGTGGCGGGCTGCGCGCCGGGCGAAATGGGAATCGGGCCGGTTTACGCGGTGCCGCGCCTGCTGGAGCGCCACGGGCTGAAGGTGGACGATATCGACCTGTGGGAGTTGAACGAGGCCTTTGCGGTGCAGGCGCTCTATTGCCGGGACCGGCTGGGGATAGACCCCGAGCGGCTGAACGTGGACGGCGGCGCGATTTCGGTGGGACATCCGTTCGGCATGTCGGGATCCAGGCTCACCGGGCATGCGCTTATCGAGGCGCGGCGGCGCGGCGCGCGGCGCGTGGTGGTGACCATGTGCGTGGGCGGCGGCATGGGTGCGGCCGGGCTGTTCGAGCTGTAGGGCCGGCACGGGCTCAGGGGGCCGCGGCAAAGCCGGGGCTGGCGTCGAAGCGGTTCCCGGCGCTTTGCGCCGCGCCCTAGATTTCCAGCTGGCTTCCCAGTTCCACTACGCGGTTGGTGGGCAGCTTGAAGAAGTCCATCGCGCTTTCGGCATTGCGCATCATCCAGCTGAACAGATGTTCGCGCCAGAGCGCCATGCCCGGCCGGTCGGAGGCCAAAAGGGTCTGGCGGGAGAGGAAGAAGCTGGTGTCCATCATCTTCAGCTTCGGCCCGCAGTTTTCGATGCGTTTCAATACGGTGGGGATATCGACCTCCTGCATGAAGCCGTAGCGCAGGATGATCCGGTAAAAGTCCGACCCCAGCTCGATGGTGCCGATCCGGTCTTCCTCCGACACATAGGGGATATCGTCCACCACCACGGTCAGGATCATGATCCGCGCGTGCAGAACCTTGTTGTGCTTCAGATTGTGCAGAAGCGCCGGCGGCACGCCGGTGGGGGATGAGGTCATGAACACCGCCGTTCCCTGCACCCGGGTGGCGGCGGCGGCGGCGGATTTGATAAACACTTCGATAGGCATTGCGCTTTCCTTCAGCCGCTCCTGCATCAGCTGGCGGCCGCGCGCCCAGGTGGTGAGAAGGGTGAAGCCCACGAGGCCGATGGCGAGCGGGAACCAGCCGCCATCGGGGACCTTGGTGAGGTTGGAGGCGAAATAGGTGCCATCGACGAGGAGGAACAGCGCCACCAGCGGCAAGGCCAGCCAGCGGCTCCACTTCCAGACCGTGACCAGCAGCACGCCGAGCAGCAGCGTATCGATGAACATGGTGCCGGTGACCGCGATGCCATAGGCGGCGGCCAGATTGGTGGAGGAGCGGAAGCCCAGCACCAGCAGCACCACCAGGATGAGCAGCATCCAGTTTACCATGGGGATGAACACCTGGCCTTCCGAAGTGGCGCTGGTGTGGGTAATGCGAAGGCGCGGCAGAAAGCCCAACTGCACAGCCTGACGGGTGACCGAGAAAGTGCCGGTTATGACCGCCTGGCTGGCGATGACGGCGGCCATGGTCGCCAGCGCCACCAGCGGCAGCCTTGCCCAGTCCGGCGCCATGAGGAAGAACGGATTGGCGGCCGCCTGCGGTGTTTCGAGCACCAGTGCGCCCTGGCCCAGATAGTTGAGCATGAGCGCGGGCAGCACGATCCAGAGCCAGGAAATGCTGATCGGCCGCCGGCCGAAATGGCCCATATCGGCATAGAGCGCCTCTGCGCCGGTAACCGCGAGCACGATCGAGCCGAGCGCCAGAAAGGCCAGCACCGGGTCTTCTGCAATGAACAGCCAGGCCCAGAGCGGGTTGAGCGCGAGCAGGATTTCGGGACGGTGGACAAGGTTGACCACCCCCAGCACCGCCAGAACGGCGAAATAGAGCAGCATTACCGGGCCGAAAACCGCGCCCACCCGGCCGGTGCCGCGCGATTGAATGAGGAAAAGGGCTACCAGGATGACAATGGCGATGGGCACCACGAAACGGCCGAGACCGGCCTCCACCACGGTGAGACCCTCCACCGCCGACATAACGGTCATGGCCGGCGTGATCATCGCATCCCCGAAGAAGAGCGCGGTGGCGAGCACGCCGAGCAGCACCAGATAGGAGGACCGCCGGCTGTTGGCGGAGAGCCGCGAGATCAGCGCCAGCAGCGCCAGGCTGCCGCCTTCGCCGCGGTTGTCTGCGCGCATGATGATGGCGACATATTTGACCGTGACCACCAGCACCAGCGACCAGAAGATGAGCGAGACCACGCCGTAAATATGGAGCGGATCCACCGGAATCGGGTGGTGGCCCACAAAGGTTTCCTTGAAGGCATAGAGCGGGCTGGTGCCGATATCACCGAACACCACGCCCAGCGCGCCGAGCGCAAGGCGTGGTACGCTCTCCTGATGATGGGCGGCGCCGGATGCCGTAGCATCGCCCGCCGGGTCATTCGGCATGCTGTCTGCGGTCCCGCTGCTGAGGCATGGCCGGTAGCACAGCGCCGGGCTTGCCGCAACGCAGCATGGCCCGCTCTTGCAGTCCGGGCTACGGGCGTGCAATGGCCGCCACCATGCGGATAGGCTTTCTGCTTTTTGACCAGCTTACCCAGCTCGATCTGACCGGGCCGGCGCAGGTGTTGAGCCGGATGCCCGGTGCCAGTGTCGATTATGTGAGCCATGATCTGGCGCCGGTAATGAGCGATTGCCGGCTGGCACTGGTGCCCACCGCCACACTTTCCGACCTTGCCCGCTATGACATCATCATGGTTCCCGGCGGTTACGGCGTGGCAGAGGCGGTGCATGACAAGGCGCGGCTGGACTGGTTGCGCCGCCAGGCCGAAACAGCGCAGCTGGTGACCAGCGTGTGCAACGGATCGCTGGTGCTGGCGGCGGCCGGGCTGCTGCGCGGCTACCGCGCCGGCTGCCATTGGGCATGGGGTGGCGCGCTGGCGCAGTTCGGGGCGGAATTCGTGGCCGAGCGGGTGGTTGTGGACCGCAACCGGATCACGGCCGGCGGGGTGACATCGGGCATTGATTTCGGTTTTCACATCGTAAGACAGCTGCACGGCGCCGATGTGGCGGATGCGCTGCAGCTGGCGCTCGAATATGACCCCGAGCCCGTGAGCGGCGGCACCCCGGCGTCCGCGCGGCCCGAAGTGCTGGCGAAGTTGCAGGCGGTCTACGCCGTCAGGAACCAGCCGGTTCTTGAGCGAATCAAGGCTGCTGCTGCTGCGCCCGGCGGATGAAGCGGATGATGAGCAGCGCCGGCACCATGGCGACCAGCGAAAGCAGCGCATCAAAGACCAATAGCTGCCGCACTGCGCCCAGAGTGTCTGCCCGCTCCCAGAACAGGAAGCTGGCGATGGACGCCAGGCTGTAGAGCAGCAGCGACCAGCTGGCGGCGCGGCCCTGCGCCGGCCTTGCTGCGGGATTTGCGCGCCGCCACCAGCGCCATGCCAGCAGCCCGGCGGCAAGAAACAGCAGCAGGCAGACCAGCTCAAGCCCGGCCACGAGCGGGTCTGGCGGCGGCGGCGGAGCGTCGGCAAGCTCCAGCCGCAGCTGGCGCCACTGGCCGGCATGGACCGCCGCCATCAGAACTTCCGCCAGCGCCCAGGCCTTGAGCGCGGCTATCGTGGTGACAGCGGTGGCAGATGGGCCCTGAGCGCGCGGCGATTGCATGGGCCGGACCATGCGGCAGTTTCCTGGGCTCGCCAAGCCGGCCTGCCGGGCGGGACTGGTAATTGCGCCTGTCGATTGCAATATTCAGGCGGGTAAGGGCGCGCCCGGCCTGGGTGCGCACCATGGAAGGATATCGCGATGGGCCCCGTAAGCCGATTGGTCACTACACTTGCCAGCCGCAGCGTGGCGCGCTCTGTCGGCGGTGCCGGCGCCGGCCCTGTTGGGATTGCCATAGGCTTGGCGCTGCCTTTGGCAATGCGAACGCTCGGCCCGGCGGGCCTTATCGGCATGGCGGTAGGCGGCTGGGCGGTGCGCCGGGTTATCGACCGGCGCGGCCGCGTTTAAGGCGCTTTGGCGACGCTTACCAGCGCCGGGCGCAGCAGCCGGTCGCGGATGGTCCAGCCGCCCTGCAGGGTGGCGACGATGGTGCCGGGCTCCACATCGGCGCTCGGCACTTCGAGCATCGCCTGATGGCGGTTGGGATCGAGCTTCTCGCCGTCCGCTTCGATACGGGTGACGCCGTGGCGGCCGAACACTGCCACCAGCTCGCGCTCGGTAGCCTCGATGCCCTGCTGCACCCCTTCAACGCCGGCGGTAGGCAGCGCATCGAGCGCCCGGCGCAGGTTATCGGCCACCGCCAGCAGGTCTCGGGCAAAGCCGGTCATGGCATAGGCAGCGGTATCGGTCTTTTCGCGCTCCAGCCGGCGGCGGGTGTTTTCAAGCTCGGCAGCCGCCCGTAGCGCGCGGTCCTTCAGCTCGGCGATTTCGGTGTCGCGGGCCAGCAGCTCGGCGGCGAAATCGACCTCCGGCGTTTCAGATTCGGGGGTGTCTTCGGCATCGATTTCGGATTCGGGAATATCGGTCATGCTACCAGCCTGCTGAGGGTTCGTGCGGTATAGTCTACCATGGGAATAACCCGGGCATAGTTCAACCGGGTCGGTCCGATAACCCCTACCACGCCGATCATCTTGCCGCCGCTGCCGCGATAGGGCGCGGCGATGACCGAGGAGCCGGACAGCGAGAACAGCTGCGATTCGGCGCCGATGAAAATGCGCGTCGCCTCGCCGGTGCGGGCGAGATCGAGCAGCCGGACCAGCTCCTCCTTGTCCTCCAGATCGCCCAGCAGCTGGCGGATTCGCTCCGGATCGAAGGATTCCGCCACCAGCCGCGCCTGGCCGCGCACGATAAGCACCGAGCGGTCGGCACCATCGGCGGACCAGGCGGCGAGGCCGGCTGCCACCGCCTCGGCGGTGAGCGCATCGAGCTGGGCGCGCTGGCTGGCGATTTCGGCTGCCAATTGTTCGCTTGCCCCGCTGAGCGTGCGGCCAGCGAGGCGCGTGTTGATATAGGCCGCCGCTGCCTCCAGCCCGCCCGGCATCAGCGCTTCGGGCAGCGTGACCACCCGGTTTTCCACGCTGCCATCTTCGCCCACCAATATCGCCAGCGCGCGGCGCGGGCCCAGCGCCATGAACGAAAGCTGGCGGATGACCGGATCGGTGCGCGGCACCAGCACCAGCCCGGCGCATTGCGACAGGCCCGATAGCATGGCCGTGGTCTGGCCCAGCACATCGGCGATGTCGCGGCCGGAATCGAGCCCGCGCGACAGGCTTTCGTCGATGGCCCGGCGCTCTTCCTCGCTTGGCTCGGCCGCCTGCATCATGCCATCGACGAACATCCTGAGGCCCAGATCGGTGGGCAGCCGGCCGGCGGAGGTGTGGGGAGCGGCGAGCAGGCCAAGCTCCTCAAGGTCCTGCATCACGTTGCGGATGGAGGCGGCCGAGAGGCCGAGGCTGCCCTGCCGCGCGATCGTGCGGCTGCCGACAGGGCTGCCGGTTGTGAGATAGCCATCGACGATCTGCCGGAACACATCGCGGGCACGGTCGGTAAGCTCGGCCACGGTGGGAGACTGCATTACGGTAAAGTAGGGGAGACAGGCCAAGTTGTCACGGGGTGACAGGTGCCTGCCGGGCGGCTAGTCGCTGGCGTGCA
The DNA here is from genome assembly GCA_038325045.1 of Sphingomonadales bacterium. GTDB lineage: Bacteria > Pseudomonadota > Alphaproteobacteria > Sphingomonadales > Sphingomonadaceae > Sandarakinorhabdus. The sequence goes on along the minus strand of JBBQIP010000013.1, from coordinate 7,907 downwards.
ACAACAAGGCTTAATCCATGCGTCCCTCCGGCCGTGCTCCAGACCAGATGCGGGTGATCGAGATGATCCCCGGCTTTTCCGCCCATGCCGAAGGCTCGTGCCTGGTGAAGTTCGGCCAGACGCATGTGCTGGTGACAGCGAGCGTGGAGGAGCGGCTGCCGCCCTGGCTGCGCGGGCAGGGCAAGGGCTGGGTGACGGCGGAATATGGCATGCTGCCGCGCGCCACCCACACGCGCGGCAGCCGCGAGGCCGCAAAGGGCAAGCAATCGGGCCGCACCCAGGAAATCCAGCGGCTGATCGGGCGCTCGCTGCGCGCGGTCACCGATCTGGTGGCGCTGGGCGAAAGGCAGATCACGCTCGATTGCGATGTGATTCAGGCCGATGGCGGCACGCGAACGGCAGCCATTTCGGGCGCCTGGGTGGCGCTGCGGCTGGCGCTTGACCGGCTCCATGCCAAGACCCCGTTTGCGGCCGATCCGCTGGCGCTGCAGGTGGCGGCGATTTCGTGCGGCGTGTATCAGGGAAATCCGGTGCTCGACCTTGATTATGTGGAGGATTCAGCCGCCGATACCGACGCCAATTTCGTGCTGACCGGCGATGGCGGCATGGTGGAGCTGCAGGCCACAGCCGAAGGCGCGCCCTATGATGAGGAGACGCTGCTGCGGATGCTGCGGCTGGCGCGGATCGGCTGCGCCGAAGTGTTTGCAGCCCAGCGCATTGCAGTAGGGCGATAGTTGATGCGCCGGCTCGCGCCCGGTCGGCTGGTGTTGGCAAGCCATAACCCGGGCAAGCTTGTCGAACTCGCAGAGTTGCTTACCCCTTATGGGCTGGAGATGGTTTCGGCAGGTTTGCTCGGCCTGCCGGAGCCGGAGGAGACCGGGTCTAGCTTCATCGCCAATGCCGAGCTGAAGGCGCTGGCGTCCGCGCTCGCTTCGGGGCTGCCGGCTATTGCGGACGATTCGGGGCTGTGCGTGGAGGCGCTGGGCGGGGCGCCGGGCATTTACTCAGCGCGCTGGGCGGGGCCGGACAAGGATTTTGCCCATGCGATGGCCCGGGTGAACGAGGCGATGGACGCCGAAGGCAGCCGCGCGGCGCACTTTGTGTGTGCGCTCAGCGTCGCCTGGCCGGACGGGTATGTGGAGACGGTGGAAGGCCGGGTGGATGGCCGGCTGGTATGGCCGCCGCGCGGCGACAACGGCTTTGGCTATGACCCGATGTTCGTGATGGAAGGCGAAAGCCGCACCTACGGCGAACTGAGCCGCGCCGCCAAGGAAGCCGACAACCACCGCGCCCGCGCTTTCCGCAAGCTGGTGGCGGTATTGCCGGAACGCTGATGGCGGAACCGCTCGCGCTCTACGTGCACTGGCCATTCTGTGTCACCAAATGCCCCTATTGCGACTTCAACAGCCATGTTCGCGCCGAGGTGAACGATGCCGACTGGCGGGATGCGCTGATGGCGGAACTGGCGCATGAAGCCGCCCTTCTGCCCGGCCACCGGCTCACCAGCATCTTCTTCGGCGGCGGCACGCCCTCGCTGATGCCACCCGCCACCGTGGCAGCGATTATCGAGGCCGCCACCCGCCACTGGCCGGCGGATGCCGACCTCGAGATCACGCTGGAGGCCAACCCTTCCTCGGTGGAAGCGGCGCGCTTCGCGGGCTTTGCCGCCGCCGGGGTCAATCGCCTCTCGCTCGGGCTGCAGGCGCTGGATGATGCAGCGCTCAGGCTGCTCGGCCGGCCGCATGATCTCGCCCAGGGGCTGGCAGCGCTCGATGTGGCGCAGGCGCAATTTGCACGGGTGAGCTTCGACCTGATCTATGACCGGCCGGGCATGACCCGCGAAAGCTGGGCAGCCGAGCTGGACCGCGCGCTCGCCTTCGGCACCAGCCATATCTCGCTCTACCAGCTGACCATCGAACCCGGCACGCGCTTCCATGCCCTGCACGCGCGCGGGCAACTGGTGCTGCCCGATGCCGACACCTCGGCCGATCTTTTCGCCCACACCCGCGCCCGCGCTGCCGAGGCCGGGCTGCTGGCCTATGAAGTATCGAACCTCGCCCGGCCCGGCGCCGAAGCCCGGCACAACCTCAGCTACTGGACCTACGGCGATTATGTGGGAATCGGCCCCGGCGCCCATGGCCGCCGGCTGGGCCGGGCATCCGCACGCGCCAAAAAGCCGGAAATCTGGCGCGCCGCCGTGCTCGCTACAGGGCACGGCATGGTCGAAGACACGCCGCTTACGCCTGCTGAACGCGCTACCGAGGCACTGGTGATGGGGCTGCGACTCGCCGCCGGGCTGGACCGCTCCCGCTTCCTCGCCCGCACCGGCATGACACTTGCCGACGCGCTCCGGCCCGACCGGGTGGCCGCGATGGTCGCATCAGGGCTGCTCGAAGACGATGTACACGGAATCCGGCTGACGCCGGCAGGGCAGCCGCTGGTCGATGCCGTGCTGCGCGAGATTGCGGCCTGATCGCCTCCGGCGGCTGTCTTATGCCTCCGGCGGCTGTCTTATGCCTCCGGCGGCTGGGGCCTCAGGCCCCAGACCCCATTTTTCGAATGAGGAGATGCCTCGCAACAGGCGCCGCGCGGAGCGCTTTCAAAACAAGCAACCGCGGTCAGCTGGTGATAGCAACCCGATGAAAATTCGGGGTCCGGGGCCTGCGGCCCCGGCCGCCGGAGGCACTTTTGCACTCCCTTAAAGCGCCCGCCCCAGCGCTTTCGACAGGTCGCTTTCCAGCCCCGGCGTGGCGCCCGGCGCCCAGCCGGCCATGTGGATGATATCGACGGTGATGGCGGTCTTGCCGTCGGTTCCGGCGCGGGCGGCAAAGCGGCGGGCGGTATCGGCGAGCACGTCGCGGCGCAGTGGCGTGCGGCGCGCCAGCGGTGAGCGGGCGCCCATATTGGTGAGGTCTGCCAGCAGCCGGTCGAGGCTGGGGTAGCGGACTGCCAGGCGTTCGGTATCGCTTACCGGCATGGTGAAGCCGGCGCGGGCGAGCAGGCCGGCGGCGGCCTGGGCCTCCACCATGGGGGCGATTCGGGCGGCTGCGCCGGTGGTGAGGCTTGCTTCGGCGCGGATCAGGTCTTCGCGGAGTTCGCCCAATGTGAGGCCACCGGCGATGCAGGCGAGGAACAGGCCATCGGGGCGGAGCACGCGCCGCGCCTGCAGGAGCCCGCCGGGCAGATCGGACAGGCTGGCAAGGCCGCCGACGCTGACCACGAGATCGAAGCTGGCATCGGCAAAGGGCAGCCGGTCTTCATCGGCCACCACCGAAACCCCCGGCCCGGGGGCTAGCGCCATGCGGAGGGCGCCCGGCCAGGCGGGTGCCGGGCCGCCGAGATCGAGCACCTGCACGAAGCTGCGGCCCATGCTGGCGGCGCGGGCCTGCACTTCGGCCACCATCGCATCGTGGAGGAAGCCGGCCTGTGCGAAGCTGGCGGCGGCGCGGGCGTGGCGGCGCCGGCGCAGCGCCCGGTCAAACGGTTCGGCAGGGGAGGAGGGGGCCGGCATCCCTTGCAGCTACCGCATGGATTTGGGCTGCGAAAGGCGTAAGCTGTGGCGCATGTTGGCCGAACGCCTGAGGGCGCCGCTTGTGCAGCTGTTCGACCTGGTGCTGCCGCCGCGCTGCCCGGCGTGTGGAACCATTGTGGATGGTGACCGGCGGTTTTGCAGCGGGTGCTGGCAGGCGCTCGAATTTCTGGGGCCGCCGCAATGCGCGCGCTGCGGCGATCCGTTTGACCATGACCGGGGGGAGGATGCCGAATGCGGGCGTTGCCTGGCCGAGCCGCCGCCGTGGCGCCGCGCGCGGGCGGCCTTTGCCTATGAGGGGCCGGCCCGCAAGACACTGCTGGCCATGAAGCTGGCCGACAGGCCGCATCTGGCGGGGCTTATGGTGGTGCAGATGGCGCGAGCCGGTGCGGGCCTGCTGGCGCCGGACCGGCTGCTGGTGCCGGTGCCGCTGCACCGGGGGCGGCTGTGGCGGCGCGGCTTCAACCAGGCGGTGCTGCTGGCGCGCGGGCTGGCGCGGGCCGGGCACGGCGAGATGGCGCTGGATGCGCTGGAGCGCCGGCGGGCGACGAAGCCGAGCGTGGGGCTGGGGGCGGCAGCGCGGGCGGCGAACGTGCGCGGCGCCTTCAAGGTGCGTGCGCCCTTGCTGGTGCGCGGCCGTGCGGTGGTGCTGGTGGATGATGTGCTGACCAGCGGCGCCACGGCGGCTGCCTGCACCCGGGTGCTGCTGCGCGCCGGTGCGGCCAGTGTGGATGTCTTGACCTTTGCGCGCGTGGTGCGCGATTGAGGGCGTGTTAACCCGGCGCTGCCGGTGTTCGGGAGTAGTGAATGGCCAAAGTCGAAATCTATACCAAGATGCTCTGCCCTTATTGCACGCGCGCCAAGTCGCTGCTCGGCAAGAAGAATGTGGGATTTGAAGAGATCGACATCAGCATGGGCGGCCCGCGCCGGGCCGAGATGATCGAGCGCAGCGGCGGGCGGACCACGGTGCCGCAGATCTTCATCGACGACGCGCATATCGGCGGCAGCGACGAACTGGCATCGCTCGACCGGCGCGGCAAGCTGGACCCTCTGCTGGCATGAGCCGGCTTGCCCTCGCGCTGCTGCAGACAACCACCGGCACCGATCCGGCGGTGGAAGCAGCGGCGCTGGCGGCAGGCGTGGCGCGGATGGCAGCGGCAGGGGCAGAGATTATCTTCACGCCCGAAATGAGCGGCCGGCTGGACCGGGACCGCAAGCGGCTGGCGGCAGGCATATATACCGAGGCGGATGATCCGGTGCTGGCAGCCGTGCGCGCGGCGGCGGCGGCACACAGCTGCTGGGTGCAGCTCGGCAGCCTGGCGCTTGCGGATCCGGCCGCTGGCGACAGGTTTGTGAACCGCGGCTTCCTGATCGGGCCGGACGGCGCGGTTCGGGCGCGCTATGACAAGATCCATCTGTTCGATGTCGATCTGCCCGGCGGCGAGCGGTACCGGGAATCCGCCGCTTATGCGCCGGGCGAGGCGGCGGCGGTGGCCGATCTGCCCTGGGGCCGGCTGGGGATGACGATCTGCTATGATCTTCGTTTTCCGCCGCTTTTCAACCAGCTGGCGGCGGCGGGCGCGAGCGTGATCGCGGTGCCGGCGGCGTTTACCCGGCCCACTGGCGAGGCGCATTGGGAGGTGCTGCTGCGCGCCCGTGCCATCGAGACCGGCTGCTTCATTGTGGCCGCCGCCCAGACCGGCCGGCACGCCGATGGCCGCGCCACCTGGGGCCATAGCCTGGTGGTGGCGCCGTGGGGCGAGGTGCTGCTCGACATGGGGGAGGAGGCGGGCGAGGCGCTGCTGGAGATTGATCTGGAGAGGGTGGCACAGGCCCGTGGCCGGGTACCGAGCCTTGGCCATGCCCGCAGCTTTGCGCCCCCCAGGCCGGTTTTGTCTTGAAACTGCCCGGCCGGCTGGCCATGGCATGGGCTGCGCACCCGTAGCTCAGCAGGACAGAGCGACGGTTTCCTAAACCGCAGGTCGCAGGTTCGAATCCTGCCGGGTGCACCATTTACTATCTGTTAACCATAGTGCCGACGCGCGAATAGGGATGGCGGTATTAGGCTGGAGCAGGTTTCGAGTTTGTCCGCTTTGCGCCCTAAAAACAGACTCAACCGTTCCAACTCGATTGAGCCAAAAGCTGCCATTGCCCAGTAGCGGGTCTACGCATTCTCGCTCGGCACCGGTGCATGCTGCAATTGCATCTGCAGCCGCGCATTTTCGCACCAGATGAGGGTGCCGTCGGCGCGTTCGACTATGGCATTGGCAATCGCCAGACCAAGGCCCGAGCCATTCGAGTCTTCGCCCTTGGCGAAGCGCTCGCGCAGGCGCGTGCGATCGGCTTCGGCAACACCCGCGCCCTCATCCGAGACGCTGATCGTCACGCCTTGAATGTTGCTGACCACCGAGAGCGTGACGGTGCCATGTCCGTGATGCAGCGCATTGCTCACGAGGTTTCGCAGCGCTTCGTTAAGGTCGGGCGCCAGTACGGGTGCCGATGCTTCCGCCTCGACCATGATGGTGCGGCCCATCCGGTCAGCCATCGGCAGGAACTCGGCAGCGATTTCGCGGCAAAGCCTGGCGGTATCGACCATCGGCCTGCCGGCTCGTGCCGATCTGGTGATATCGAGCCGGGCCATGGCCAAAAGCTGGGTGATTGCCCGGCTCATCCGCTCAAGGTCTGAGGCGAGGCCCGCGATATCAATATCCCCGCCCGAGCGGCCATGGTCGAGCCGCAATCTCGCCGTTGCCAGCGGCGTGCGCAGGGCGTGGGCGGCGTCTGCGGCGAGACGGCGTTCGTTCAGATAGGCCTCGGCAAGCCGGTCCAGCGCCTCGTTCGTGGCTGTTACAAACGGCCGGACTTCGGCGGGAAGCCCGCTGGGATCGAGGCGCATATCGGGTTGATCTGGCCCGATCTGTTGCAATTTCTGGACTGTTTTCGACAGCGGGCGCAGGCTCCAGCCTGCCACCAGCACCCCGGCCAGCGGCGCGATCACGGCAAAGGGCAGCAGCACCAGCAGCAGTTCGGCATATTCGACATGGGCCGGATCAAGCGAGTCGCCGGCTTCGATCTCTTTCAGCTCGATGGCGACAAAGCCCAACGTCACCACCGCTGCCACCAGAATGATGGCGCCGATGGACAGTCCGATGCGGCTCCGCAGAGAGTTCATGTGGCTGCCTCCGCCATGGCCAGTCGCCAGCCGATGCCGCGCCGGTTCTCGATCAGGAAGCCGCCGGGCGCTAGCCGCTTGCGAAGGCGCGAGACGATAGCCTCAAGTGCATTGGGGCTTACAGCGTCATCGAGCGTGTACAGCCGGTCCTGAACAACATCGCGAATGACAACGCTCGGCATGGCCTCCAGCAGAAGGCGCAGCAGCGCAAACTCGCGGCGGCCGAGATCGAGCGGGGCATCCGCCAGCCATGCCTGTTGCGCCCCAGTGTCGAGCCGCAGCGCACCGTGCGTCAGCATCAGGGGCTGGCGCTGGCCCGGGCGGCGCAGCAGGGCGCGCAGCCGGGCCGCCACTTCATCGAGATCATAGGGCTTGACCACATAATCATCTCCACCGGCATCAAGCCCGACAATGCGATCCTCCACATCACCATAGGCCGTTGCCACCAGTGCTGGCACGCCGCTGCGGGCCAGCTCCGCGAGCAGCGACAGGCCTTCACCATCGGGCAGGCGGCGATCGACAATGGCGGCATCGAAGCGCGACACAGCGAGGCAATCACGCGCGGCGGCCAGCGTGGGCACGGCATCAACGGCAAAACCGCGCCGCTCGAGGCCGCTGGCCGCCAGCACGCGCAAGTCTGTCTCGTCTTCTACCAGCAGAATGTGCATGCGGAGGCTGATAACAGGTGGCTGATGCAGCGCCCAGAGCGTCAGTGTGTCGTCAGCCTTGTCTGTTACAAAGGCTTCATGCCAATCCCATCACACTCTGCCCAATTTCTCCTGCTGTGCGCCTCTGGCCTCTCCGCCTGCGGGCAGGCGCCAGCTGCCAAGCCGGCCGCGCCGGCCAAGGTGGAGGCCATCGGCCATGAAACCGAACTGATGCGACTGACTCTGGTGCCCGAAGCCGTGCAGCGGCTGGGGCTGGCAACCGAGATCGTGGGCACGGCAAAGGGCGTTGCACTGTCGCGCACCGTGCCGGGCGAGATTGTGGCGGCGGCTCGCGCTGGTGGGCTGCCGGTGGCCGCCGGAACCGATCTGGTGGCATTGGCCGGCTTGCAGGCACGCGCCGATGCCGATGCGGCGCGCAGCACCGCTGATCTGAAACTTGCCGAAGCCAATCTGCGGCGTGCCAGCAGCCTGGTGGAGGCGGAAGCCGGCAGTGTCCGTGCGCGGGATGAAGCCACTCAGCAGGTGGCTGCCGCCAAGG
>JBBQIP010000012.1:0-22144 GCA_038325045.1 Sphingomonadales bacterium | reverse complement strand
AGAGGCCGGCGCCATCGATGCCACGCTGCTCGCCGCCGCCGGGCTTGATCGGCTGGGGGTGAAGGCCGGCCACCCGGTGCCGCTGGAAGAAATGCTCCCGGCCAGCGCACAGGGCGCCGTCGGCATCACCGCCCGCGAAGGGGACACCGCCACGCTCGGGCTGCTGGCAGCGATCGACCATGTGGAGACGCACGAGGCCGTGCGGCTGGAACGCGGCTTTCTCGCAGCCCTTGGCGGCAGCTGCCACAGCCCGGTGGCAGCGCTCGCCGTGCTGCAAGGCGCCGATGTGCACTTCCGCGCCGAAATCCTGTCCGAAGACGGTGCCGAACGGCTGGCGGGCGCGCTTGTGGCCCCGCGCAGCCACGCCGCCGGCGAAATCGAGGCGCTGGCAGCGCGGCTGCTCGGCGAGGCATCACCCGCAACGCTTGCGCTGTTCAGCCCAGTTCAGCCGGTTCCTCCCCCCGGGGCCGATCCGGCGCCCTGAGGGTGGCCCGCATCCTCGTAACCCGCCCGCAACCGGCGGCAGCGCGCACCGCCGAGGCGCTGGCAGCGCTCGGCCATGAAGCCGTTCTCGCCCCGCTCCTGAAAACCGGGCCAGTCGCCTGGAAGCTGCCCGCTTCGCTTCCGCAAGCCCTGCTCATCAGCAGCGCCGCCGCACCCCGCCATGTCGGCCCGGCCGCAGCACCCCTCAAGCCGGTGCCAGCGCTCTGCGTGGGCGCTGCCACCACGGCCGCCGCCACAGCGGCAGGGTTCAACGCGGAGAATGGCGGGGAGAACCTCGCCGCCGTGCTCGCCGAAGCCGGCCGCCGCAACATCGCCACGCTGCTCCACCTCGCCGGGGAAAATCGCACCCGCGCGCAGCCGCCCAAAGGCGTGGCGCTGTCGGTCGTCACCGTATACCGCGCCCGGCTGCTGCCGCTCCTCGATCCCGGCCCCATCGATGCCGTGCTGCTGTTCAGCGCCCGCAGCGCCCGGCATTTTACGGACCAGTGGGCGCGGCTGGGGCACCGGCTGGAGCATGGCCGCACACCGGCGCTGGTGGCGCTCAGCCCGGCAGTCGCGCGCGCCGCCGGCCCCGGCTGGCCCCGGCTGGCGGTGGCGGCGCGGCCCGATCATGCGTCATTGCTGGCGGCACTGGCCGGGCTCGGGCTATAGGTCCTGCATGGAGAGCCAGTTCGACCGTGGCGAAATAGATCGCGCCAGCCTGGAGGCGACCGAGCGGCTGCGCCAGCGGCTGGCGCAGGAACGCAGCCGCGCCCGCCCCAGCCCGGGCAGCGGGCCCGGCATCCTGCCATGGCTGCTGGCCGGCAGCTTGCTGGTGTTCGCGCTCGGGCTGCTCGGCAACCCGTGGTTCGAGGCCAATGTGCGCGGCCGGCTGCCGTTCGCCAGTGCCCCGCCGCCACCCCCGGCTTCGGAGACGGAAGTGCTGGAACTCGCCGCGCGGCTGGCCGCGCTGGAAGCCCGGCCCGAACAGTCGGCGCCCGCCCCCAATGAGCGGCTGGCCCGCACCGAAGCCAAGGTGGAAACCAGCACCGACATGCTGGCCCGCGAAGTGGACCGGGTGGACCGGCTGACCAGCGAATTCGCCAGCCTGAAGGCCGAAGTGGCCGCCGACAAGGCCCGCGCCGAGGCGGCCGCAACCAACGTCTCCAGCGCCGCCGACCGGGCGGAGGCGATGCTCGCGGTCATGCTGGCCCGCCGCGCCGTCAACGAAGGCCTGCCGCTGGGCGCCGCCGAAACCCCGCTGCGCCGCGCCTTCGAAGCCCGCTACCCGGGCGCCGTGCGCGCCGTGCTCGCCCTCGGCGCCGTGCCGGTCACCAGCGCCCGCCTGCAACGCGAACTCGCCGATCTCGGCCCCATCAGCGGGGAGATGACCGGCGGCGGCGCCAGCTGGTGGGATGTGTTCAGCGCCCGCATCAGCCGGCTGGTGCGCCCCGCCGGCGTGGAGCCGCTGCCCACCCGCGCCGCCATCGATGCCGCACTGGCGCGCGGCCAGATTGCGGAAGCCGCCGCCCAGCTGCGCCGCCTGCCCCCGCCGCGCCCGGCCGCCATCGAACGCTGGCTGGCCGCCGCCAACCGCCTCCTCGCCGGCGAGGAAGCACTGCGCCAGCTCGAAACCGCAGCCCTCATCCCCTCGCCCGTGGTCCCCCTCCCCCCTGAAACGCCGGTCGTGCCGTAAGATAGAGCCTCCGGCGGGCAGCACTCATGCCTCCGGCGGGAGGGCCTGAGGCCCTGCACCCCAAATATGGGCCATTATGAGTTCGGGATCGGCGTTTGAAGCTGGCGTAACCCCGAAAATGGGGTGCAGGGCCTCAGGCCCTGCCCGCCGGAGGCTAATTTCCTAACTCGTCGCGCGAGCGCGGCCCCATCAGCGCGCTTCCCACGCGCACCATGGTGGCGCCCAGTTGCACTGCCTGTGCAAAATCGCCGGACATGCCCATCGAGCATTCGGCCAGCCCCATGTCGCGGGTCATCTTGGCCAGCAGCGCAAAGAACGGCGCCGGGTCCAGCCCCATAGGCGGCACCGCCATCAGCCCGTCCACCGTCAGCCCGGCCTCGCGGGCCTGCGCCAACAGGCCGGCAGTGTCGGCGATGCTGCAGCCGCCTTTTTGCACTTCGTCACCGATGTTCACCTGGATGAGCAGCTTCGGCTGCTTGCCGCTCGCCTCGCAGGCGCGGGCCAGCGCCGTTACCAGCGAAGGCCGGTCGAGCGACTGGATACAATGAAACAGCGCGACCGCCTCTTTCGCCTTGTTGGACTGCAATTGGCCAACAAGGTGCAGCTCGATACCCGGGGTCGCCTCGGTCAGCGCCGGCCATTTGGCCATCGCTTCCTGCACCCGGTTTTCCCCGAAGCGGCGCTGCCCGGCCTCGATCAGCGGCTTTATCGCATCGGCTTCAAAGGTCTTGCTCACTGCAATCAGCGCCACATCGGAGCTGTTACGCCCGGCCGTCCGGCAGGCACGGGCAATTTCGGTGTTCACTTCTGCAAGCCGGTCAGCCGCGGCGCGGCGATCATCCACCATCAAAAAGCGATGTTGGTGCCCAGATAGACCGACTGGTCGGTGCGGGTCGGGTCCTGCTGCGCCAGATCGGGCGCCAGCTTGTAGCGAACGCCGCCACTCACGGACAGGCGCGGCGCCACCATATAGGCACCACCCAGCGCCACCGAATAGCGCCGCTCCGGCGGCGTGAAGGCGGTCAGTGCGCTATCCTCGGCAGTGCCCTGCACCCCGGTGCGCCAGTTGCGGCCACCAAAGCTCAAGCCCACATCGAGAGCGTCGCGGCCCATGCCGGGCAGCGCAGCGGCGGCCGGCGGGTCGACATGGCTGTAGCCGGTGTTGATGGCAAAGCCTTTCCAGGCCACCGAAACATCCACATCATAAGCGCGCGGGTTCACGATGATCGGCTCCACCTGGGCCAGCGTGCGCGCTCGCTCGGGCGCTGCTGCCAGCACCCTTGTGGCCACCCCCACCGAAAGCGCCTTGGGATTGTCGCTCTGGCCCGAGGGGGTGAAGCGGAAGGCGCGGTCCATGGTCTGGGCGCGCGAGGATCCGGCAGCAGAGCCGGAGCCGGGAACCGTGAAGCTGAAGTTATTGCCCTCGGCGGGGCTTACAGCGGGCTGGAACGGTGTAAGCTCGGTTTCGAGCACGATTTTCGACTTGGTGGCCTTGGCCAACAGCGGCGCCGCTGCGAAAACCGGGGCAGTGGCGAGCGCAAGCGCAGCGATACAGGCAGCAATCGCCACCCGGGGTCCTGCCCCCAAAAATGCGGTTCCCCTCCCGCGCGAATCGCTTTTCGCCACCATCGCTCTGTCCTATCAACCCTTTTCTATACGCACACCCCTTAACGACGTTTGAGCGGGTACGCTTATGCATATTTTATGGGAACTGTGACCGATTGTGCACAATCCACCCCCATCGCCCGATCGGCATAATCCCCGTTCGGCCTGACCGCTGCTGGGAAGGCTTGGCGCGGTGCCCTGCCCGGGCCTATAAGCGCCGCTGAACATATCGTATCGAAAGCTCGCCAATGTCTCCTGCGACATCCTCCCGCGCCCCCGCCGCGCTGCTGGCCGCCCTCGCCGCTCTGGCCATGCTGTCGGGCTGCGCGTCCAAAAGGAACAAGGTCACCGAAGGCACCATGCCGGCGCGGGTCACCACCATCGGCGTCAACGCCTATCTGTGGCGCGCATCGCTGGATACGCTCAGCTTCATGCCCATCGCCCAAGTCGATTCGAACGGCGGCGTCATCATAACCGATTGGTATTCAACGCCCCAAGTGCCCAATGAGCGGGTGAAGGTCACCGTCGCCATCACCGATACCATGCTCCGCGCCGATGCGCTCCGTGTCTCCACCATCCGCCAGACACTCGCCGGCTCCGGCTGGGTGGATGCGCCGGTCCGCGCCGGCACCGTGCAGAAGCTGGAGGAAGTCATCCTCGGCCGCGCCCGCGATCTCCGTCGCTCGCAGATGTCCGGCTGAACGGTCGCCAGGGCGCGTGGCACGGTTCGATCATCAGGGCGCCGAACGGCGCTGGCAAGCGGCATGGGATAGTGCCCAGAGCTTCAAGGCGCACGATGATAGCCCCAAGCCCAAGGCCTATGTGCTTGAGATGTTTCCCTATCCTTCAGGGCGCATCCATATGGGCCATGTCCGCAACTATGCGATGGGCGATGTAATCGCCCGCACCCGCCGCGCCCAGGGTTTCGAAGTTCTGCACCCCATGGGCTGGGATGCGTTCGGCATGCCGGCCGAAAATGCTGCCATGGAGCGCGGCGTCCACCCCGGCGGATGGACCCGCGCCAACATCGCCGCCATGCGCGCCCAGCTCAAGGCACTGGGCTTCGCGCTCGACTGGAGCCGCGAACTCGCCACCTGCGAGCCGGAATACTATGGGCAGGAACAGGCACTGTTCCTCGATCTGCTCGCCGCCGGCCTGATTTACCGCAAGGATTCAGCGGTAAACTGGGATCCGGTCGATATGACCGTGCTGGCCAATGAACAGGTGATCGACGGCCGCGGCTGGCGCTCGGGCGCAGTGGTGGAGCGCCGCCGCCTCAGCCAATGGTTCCTCAAGATCACCGATTTCGCCGATGAGCTGCTCTCCGGCCTCGAAACCCTTGAAAAATGGCCCGAAAAAGTCCGCCTGATGCAGGAGAACTGGATCGGCAAATCGCAAGGCCTCCGCTTCACCTTTGCGGTCGACGGCGCCGACACCCCGTTCGACGTGTTCACCACCCGCCCCGATACGCTCTACGGCGCCAGCTTCGCCGCCCTCGCCCCCGATCATCCCATCGCCCAGGCGCTGGCTGAAACCAGCCCCGGCCTCACCGCCTTCATTGCCGAATGTCGCGCCGGCGGCACCGCCACCGCCGATATCGAGGGCGCGGAGAAAAAGGGCTGGGATACCGGCCTCAGCGTCGTCCACCCGCTCGATCCCGCGCGCCGCCTGCCGCTGTTCGTCGCCAATTTCGTGCTCATGGATTATGGCACCGGCGCCATCTTCGGCTGCCCGGCGCACGACCAGCGAGACCTTGATTTCGCTCGCAAATATGCCCTTTCCGTCACCCGCGTCGTAGCGCCGGAGGGCGCCGCCGACGATCCCGTGCAGGACGAAGCCTATACCGGCCCGGGCAGGCTCGTGAACTCGCACTGGCTGAACGGCATGGAGGTCGAGCCCGCCAAGGCCGCCGTCATCGCCCGCGCCGAGGCGGAAGGCTGGGGCGAAGGCACCACCGTCTGGCGGCTGCGCGATTGGGGCGTATCGCGCCAGCGTTACTGGGGCACCCCCATCCCGATCATCCACTGCGATGGCTGCGGCGCGGTGCCGGTGCCACGCGCAGCGCTGCCCGTCGTACTGCCCGAAGATGTGACCTTCGATGTGCCCGGCAACCCGCTCGCCCGCCACCCCAGCTGGAAGCATGTGCCCTGCCCGGCCTGCGGCAAGCCCGCCATGCGTGAAACCGATACGCTCGATACCTTTGTCGATTCCTCCTGGTATTTCATCCGCTTCGCCTCCGCCCCCGCAGACCGGCCGTTCGATCCGGCGGTGGTCGCAAAATGGCTGCCGGTCGGCCAGTATATCGGCGGCGTGGAGCATGCGATCCTCCACCTGCTCTACGCCCGCTTCTGGACCCGCGCACTCGCCCATATCGGCCAGCTGCAGGTCACCGAGCCGTTCGCCGGCCTGTTCACCCAAGGCATGGTCACCCACGAAACCTATTCGCGCGACCGGGGCGAAGGCCAAGCCCCGCTCTGGTACGCGCCTGAAGATGTGGAGCGCAGCAGCACCGCCGCGCTGCTCAAGGCCGATGGCCAGCCGGTTGAAGTCGGCCGGGTCATCAAGATGTCCAAATCGAAGAAGAATGTCATCGATCCCGATGCCATCATCTCCCGCTACGGCGCCGATGCGGTGCGATGGTTCATGCTGTCGGACAGCCCGCCCGAGCGCGACCTCGCCTGGTCCGAAGCCGGCATCGACGGCGCCTGGCGCTTCGTGCAGCGGGTATGGCGACTGGCCGAAAGCGCTGCGGAAAGCACCGGCGACGCCGCATCCGACCCAGCCCTCGACCCAGCTCTGGCCCGCCTCGTCGCCCGCACCATCGATGGTGTCACCACCGATATCGACCGTCTCCAGTTCAACAAGGCCGTCGCCCGGCTCTACGAACTCACCAACGCTGTCGAGCGCGCCACCCCCGGCGCGTCGCACCGTTCGGCTGTCAAAACCCTGCTCCAGCTCGCCGCCCCCATGGTGCCGCATCTGGCCGAGCAGGGCTGGGCCGCCCTCGGCGAGGCCGGGCTCATCTGCGATGCCCCCTGGCCGGTCGCCGATCCAGCGCTGCTGGTGGAGGCGCAGGTTACCATCGCGGTCCAGATCAACGGCAAGCTGCGCGACAGTTTCGAGGCTGATCGCGGCGCCGACCGCGCCATTATCGAAGCACTCGCGCTGGGCCGCGAAAAAGTCGTCCGCGCGCTCGAAGGCAAGCCGCCGCGCAAGGTTATCGTGGTGCCCGACCGGCTGGTGAACCTTGTCGCCTGAGCGCCGCCTTTTCCCGCTTCTCGCCGTCCTGTCGCTACTCGCCGGCTGCGGCCTCAGCCCGGTCTATCAAGGCGGCATCAACAGCGCGGCCGTGCAAACCTTCAACGCCGTCACCATCGCCCCCATCCCGGATAAATCCGGCTTCCTCGTCCGCCAGGCACTTATCGATCGGCTCGGCACCCCGGCCGCCGACCCGCGATACCGGCTGGAAGTGGAGCTCGATGACAAGATCGTGGCCTTCGGCGTGCGCGGCGACAACTCGGCCGCGCGCGAACGCCGCACACTCCGCGCCCGCTACCGGCTGGTGGAAATCGCCGACAACCAGGTGGTGCTCGATGCCACCGCCGGCTCCGATTCGGGCATCGACCGGGTCAGCTCGAATTTCGCCGTGGTCGCCGCCGAAGAAACCGCCCTCGAACGCCTCTCCATCGAGATCGCCCGCCAGATCGCCGCGCGGCTGGCGCTGTTCGCCCGCGCCGCCGGCAAATAGCCGCCATGGCCGCAACGGTCACCTCCCTCGCCCGGGAATGGCCCCCCGCCCTGCGGCTCCTCCTCCTCTACGGCTGGGACCCGACCGGCCCCGCCGATAACGCCCGTCAGATCACCAAAGGGCTGGGAGACCCCACCAACCCCGCCGGGCTGGAACGCCTGACCGGGGATCAGATAGCAGCCGACCCGCAAGCCCTTGTCGCCGCCGCCACCAGCGTGTCCATGTTCGGAGACCGCACGCTCATCCTCGTCGAAGATGTGGAAGATGCCGCCGCCCCCGCTCTACAAGCGCTGCTCAAGGCCCCCGCCGGCAACCCGGTCATCGCAGTCGCCGGCCCACTGCGCAAAACCAGCCCGCTCCTCAAACTGCTGCCCCTCGCCGGCGTGCTCGGTATCGAAAGCCGCGCCGCCTCGGTCGATGATCTACGCACCATGGCCGGCGAACAGGGGCTGGAACTGGAACGCGATGCCGCCCAGCTGCTGTTCGATACCAACGGCGGCGACCGGCAGCTGCTGCGCGGCGAAGTCGAAAAACTCGCCCTCTACGCCGGCGCCGCCCCCGGCACCCGCCAGCGCTTGGGTCGAGAAGCCGTAATCGCCCTCGCCGCCGGCGTGGAAGCACACGACCAGAACGCGCTCCTCACCGCCGTCCTCGCCGGCCGCAGCGCCGAAGCCGTGCCCCTCCTCGCCGCCATGCCGGAAACCCAGGCCATCGGCGCACTCCGCATGCTCGCCAGCCGCCTCCTCCAGCTCACCACCATCCGAACCGCCATCGAAAACGGCCAGAACCCGCAGGAAGCCGTAAAAGACGCCCGCATCTTCTGGAAAGAAGCCCCACTCTGGGTAACCGCCAGCCGCCGCTTCGACCAACCCCGCCTCGCAGCCGCCCTCGCCGCCACCCTCGCCGCCGAACGCGCGGTCAAATCCAGCGGCGGGCTGGGGGCGTTGCAGGTGGAGGCGCTGCTTTTGGGGTTGGCTCGGGGTTAGCTTCCGGCGGCTTCACTTTGCCTCCGGCGGCTTCACTTTGCCTCCGGCGGCCGGGGCCTTAGGCCCCAGACCCCATTCTATAGATTTATCGACCTATTTTGAGAGGTTTAAGCGGCTTCGGCTTTGCGTTTTGTTGGGTATCTTGCAGGGCCGAAGGCCCTGAATATCATTCCAGTCAGTGCCAACAGAGCAACGACATAACCCGCAGAAGCACGAGCGCCAAAAACGGGTGCAGGGCCTGAGGCCCTGCCCGCCGGAGGCCCTTCTTCAAATCAACAAGCGCTCAAGCCGACCCCAATTTCGCGCACAGCCAGTCGAGTTGGTCGAGGCTATCGAAGCGGATGGTCATGCTGCCGGTGCCGCTTCCCGAAGCCACGTTGAGGGCTACTGGCATGCCGATCATTTCGGCGATTTGCAGTTCCACGGATTCGAGGTTGGGGTCGGCGATCCGGGGTGGCGGGGCTGGTTTGTAGATTTTCGGGCCGGGGCGGTTGCTGGCGAGGGCTTCGGTGGCGCGCACGGAGAGGCCGTCTTTCACCACTTTGCGGGCGAGTGTTTCGGGGTCTTCGGCCAGCAGCAGGGCTTTGGCGTGGCCGAAGCTCAGCGTGCCGTCTTCCACCATGGTGAGCACGGCTTCGGGCAGTTCGATGAGCCTCAGCAGATTGGCGATATGGCTGCGGGATTTGCCGAGGATGCCGGAGAGCACCACCTGGGTATGGCCGTAATCGTCCATCAGCCGGCGGTAGCCGCGGGCTTCTTCCACCGGGTTAAGGTCCTGCCGCTGGATGTTTTCGATGAGTGCGATTTCGAAGGTGGCGCGGTCGTCGAGGTCGCGGACGAGTGCCGGCATTTCGTGCAGCCCGGCGGCTTGTGCGGCCCGCCAGCGGCGTTCCCCGGCGATGATCTCGTAGCGGCCATCGGGCAGGGGCCGCACCAATATCGGTTGCAGGATTCCGTGCTGGGCCACCGAATCGATAAGTTCGTCCATCGGTCCTTGCGGAAACTGGCGGCGCGGCTGCAGCGGGTTGGCGATTATCAAGGCGAGCGAGATATGGCTGGCGCTGGCGATGGCGGTGGGCGAAGCAGCTTCGTCCAGCAGCGCCGAAAGCCCCCTGCCGAGGCCCGATATACGTTTCTTTTCAGCCACTTACAAGTTCCCTACGGCTATTGGGTGCTATCCTGCCGATAAGCTCCCGGGCCAGCGCCACATAGGCTTCGGAGCCAGCGCAGCGGCTGTCATAGATCAGCGCCGGCAGGCCGTGGCTCGGCGCTTCGGAGAGCCGGACATTCCTTGGAATGCTGGTCTGGAAAACCCGTGCGCCCATCACCGCGCGCACATCGTCGCTCACATTCTCGCTCAGCCGGTTGCGCCGGTCCACCATGGTCAGCACCACGCCGAGCAGCGCCAGCCGGGGGTTCATCCCGCCGCGCACCCGCTCGATGGTGCCGAGCAGCTGGCTTAGCCCTTCGAGCGCGAAAAACTCCGCCTGCAATGGCACCAGCACCTGGTCTGCCGCCACCAGAGCATTCAATGTGAGCAGACCCAGCGAGGGCGGGCAATCGATGAGGATATGGTCGAAGCCTTCCAGCGCGTTCAGTGCATCCGCCAGCCTGTGGCCGCGCCGGTCGAGGTCGACCAGCTCCACTTCGGCGCCGGAAAGAGCGGACGATGCCGGCATCACGAACAGCCCCGGAACCGGTGTAGGCAGCACGGCGCTGGCGGGCTCGATCTGCCCCAGCAGCACTTCATAGGTGGAGGCTGCGCGGTCCTTGCGGCCGATGCCGAGGCCGGTGGAGGCATTGCCTTGCGGGTCGCTGTCTACCAGCAACACCTTCAGCCCGGTGGCGGCGAGAGCAGTTGCGAGGTTTATGGCCGTGGTGGTCTTGCCGACGCCGCCCTTCTGATTGGCCATGGCAATGATCATCGCCGCTTCCCCATCCCTGTCACCCCCTCCGCCACGATAATCCGCGCGGCAGGATCGGTGAGGCTCTCCACCTGCTGGTGCCGGAACCGGAACCGCGCCTGCGCGGTGGCCAGTTCGTCCGCCCAACGCATACCTTTTGGCAGCAGCCAGCGAGTCGCGCCATCGGAAAAGGGCAGCCCCCAGTCGAACAACCGGTCCAATGCGGCGAGCGCCCGGGCGGTGATGATATCGAACCGCCGGGGCCGCAGTGCCTCGATCCGGCAATTCTCGATTGTCACCTGCCCGCTCACCCCCAGCGCTTCGGCGGCAGCTTCAAGAAACCGGCATTTTTTGGCGATCGATTCGACCAGAGTGAGCCGCGCCGAACTGTCGAGAACGGCGATCACCAGCCCCGGAAAGCCGGCGCCGGCGCCGATATCCAGCCATTCCTTGCCCTCGCCCGCCAGCGGCAGCAGCTGGGCGGAATCGGCAAAATGCCGGTCCCAGATGTGGGGCAACGTGCCGGGACCGACGAGATTCATCCGCGCCTGCCACTCGGCGAGTAGCGCTGCATAGACGTCCAATCTTGTTAATGTTCCACGTGGAACATTTTGCGCGGCGGCAAAACTCTCCCGGTCGAAAGCCAACTCAGGCAGCTTTGCGCGCGAAAGGCAGCAGCGCCAGCAGCGCTGCTGGTGTAACGCCGGGCACCCGTCCGGCAGCGCCCAGCGTCTCCGGCGCGGCCGCCTGCAGCCGCTCCGCCATCTCCGGGCTCAGCCCGGGGATCCGCCGCCACTCCAGCCCCGGCGGCAGCCCAAGCGCCTCGTCGCGGCGGAAGCTCTCAAGGTCCTGCGTCTGCCGCTCCACATAGGTCGCGTAGCGCGCATCGGTGATGAGCGTTGCCAGCAGCGCCGGTTCGATCCCCGCCAGCGCCGGCCACAACCGCAGCGCTTCCGCCGTGCCGACCATGGGGAAGCGCAGCCACTCGAAAGCGCTCCGCTGCACACCGTCCTGCCGGCATTCGATACCGGCCTTTGCCAGTTGGTGCGGCGTAGCGGAAAGGCTGTGGAGCAGCGCCCTCCCCTCGCTGCGCGCAGCTTCGGCCTTGCGGATGCTGGCGGCTCTTTCCTCGTTCACCAGCCCGGTGGCGGCGGCGGTCTCCCCCAGTCGCTCCTCGGCATTGTCGGTGCGCAGCCGCAGCCGATATTCGGCGCGCGAGGTGAACATCCTGTAGGGCTCGGTAACGCCCTGGTTGGTCAGATCGTCGATCATCACGCCGGTATAGGCCTGGGCGCGGTCCAGGCGCAGCGGTGGCAGCCCGCAAGCCTGGGCCGCTGCATTTGCGCCGGCAACCAGCCCCTGCGCCCCCGCCTCCTCATAGCCGGTAGTGCCATTTATCTGCCCCGCAAGGAAAAGCCCCGGCAGTGATGTGACTGCCAGCCCGGCATCTAGGCAGCGCGGATCTACATGATCATATTCGATCGCATAGCCCGGCTTCAGGATGACCGCGCGCTCCAGACCCGGGATGGTGGCGATGAATTCTGCCTGCACATCGGCCGGCAGCGAGGTGGAGAGGCCATTGGGGTAGATTGTGCGGTCGTCATAGCCTTCCGGCTCCAGAAATATCTGGTGGCTGTCCCGGTCGGCAAAGCGGACGATCTTGTCTTCAATCGAAGGGCAATAGCGCGGGCCGACGGCGTTGATCTGCCCGCCATACAGCGCGGAACGTGCAAGGTTGGCACGGATGACGGCATGGGTGGCTGGCGTCGTGCGGGTGATGCCGCATGGCAGCGCCGGATCGCGGGTGCCCGGTATATCGCCGAAATGCGGATCGTCCGCATCCCCATATTGCCAGTCGAGCAGCGCCCAATCGATGCTGGCGGCATCCAGCCGGGGCGGGGTGCCGGTCTTGAGCCGCGCTACTGGCAGGCCGAGCGCGCGGAGCGCATCGCCAAGGCTGGAGGCAGGCGCGCCGCTGCGGCCGCCGGCTTCCCGCTCTGCCCCCCGGTGCATCACGCCGCCCAGGAAGGTGCCGGTGGTGAGAACAACCGCTGCGGCGCGCACTTCGCCTATGGCGGTGCGGACGCCTGCTACCCTTCCCTGCTCGATAATCAGTGCTTCTGCATGGTCCAGAAGCAGGGTCAGGCCGGGCTGTGCGGAGAGCGCAGCGCCCATGGCGGCGCGGTAGCGGCGGCGGTCCACCTGCGCGCGCGGGCCATGGACTGCCGGGCCTTTGGAACGGTTGAGGACGCGCGCCTGCAGCCGCGCAGCATCGGTGACCCGGCCCATCAACCCGCCCAGCGCTTCGATTTCGCCGATCAGATGGCCTTTGCCGATGCCGCCCATCGCCGGGTTGCACGAGAGCGTGCCGGGGTCGTCAGCGCTGAGCGTGAGCAAGGCTGTGCGCGCGCCGCGCCGCGCTGCAGCGGCGGCGGCCTCGCAACCGGCATGGCCGGCGCCGATGACGAGTACATCGAAGGTCATCGGCCAGCTTCTACAGGCTCCGCCAGAAATGTTCCACGTGGAACATTAACAGCTTTCACTTGCCGATGCAGAAGCGGCTGAAAATCTGCCCCAGCAGCGCCTCCACATCCACCCTGCCCGTCACCCGACCCATTGCCCTGGCTGCGAGCCGCAGGCTTTCGGCGCGCAGCTCGGGCAGATCGGCCTCTGCGCCTTCGCGCAGCAGCCGCGCAGCCTCTGCAAAGGCATCGCGGTGGCGGGCATGGGCGAGCAGGGCTGGTTCGCCGGGGCGCAAAACCGTTTCTGCCCAGCGGGCGAGGTGTGCGCGCAGGGCGGAAATGCCGGCGCCGGTGGTGGCGGAGAGGGCCAGGCCCCCTGCCGGGGCCGCTCCGCCATGAAGATCCAGCTTGCCGAGGAGGGGAAGGCCGGTTGCGGGCCATTCTGCATCCGGCTGGTCGCGCAGGTGCAGCACCAGATCGGCACTGGCGGCACGGGCGCGGGCGCGGGCGATGCCTTGTGCTTCCACCGGGTCATCGGTGTCTCGCAGGCCGGCGGTATCGATCAAAACCGCTGCCATCCCGCCGAGATTGAGCGGCACTTCGATGAGATCCCGCGTCGTGCCGGCGTGGGGGGTCACCATGGCCATGTCGCGCATAGCTAACGCATTGACAAGACTTGATTTTCCGACATTGGGCGGGCCGCTGACGACGATTACCAGCCCGTCTCGCAGCCGGGCGGCGCGGCCGCTGTCCGCGACCAGTTGTTCCAGCTCTGTGGCCATGGCGGTGAGGGCTTCGGCGGCGGCTTGGTCGAGCCGGGCGGCGACATCGGCTTCATCCTCGGCAAAGTCCAGCCCGGCTTCGGCATCGGCGAGGAGCGTGAGGCAGCGGTCGCGCCAGCTATCGGCAAGCCGGCCGAGTGCGCCGCCGGCAAGGGCAAGTGCTTGTGAACGCTGGCTTTCAGTCTCTGCGCCGATGAGATCGGCCAGGCCCTCCACCTCGCTCAGATCGAGCCGGCCATTGTCAAAGCCGCGTCTTGTGAACTCCCCGGCTTCGGCCAGCCGCACGCCCGGGTGGGCGCAGGCGGCCTCCAGCACGCCGGCCACCACCGCGCTGCCGCCGTGGAGGTGCAGCTCTGCCATATCCTCCCCCGTGGCGGTGGCGGGGCCGGGCAGGAACACTACCAGCGCCCTGTCCAGCAACGCTCCTGAGCCGGGGTGATGGAGCGGGCGCAGCAGCAGCCGGCGCGGCGGCGGCAGCGCGCGGCCGGTGAGCGCCTCCAGCAGCGGGCCGGCCGCTGGCCCCGAGAGGCGCAGCACGGCGATTCCGGCTGGCGGGCGGCCGGAGCCTAGCGCCACTATGGTATCGGACATCGGCTTTGGACTGCTTTACGGGCGGCCTATGCGCTAAGGCTTGGGCATGGCCGAGAGCATGAGCTGGCGCCACTGTTCGAAGCCCTCGGTCATGTTCGGCATCCAGCCGCGCGCCATCTTCTCGAAATCTGCCGGGTTGAGCCCGTCGGTCATCATCGCCTTCATCTTGTCGATATAGACCGCGTGTACAGGTGCCAGATCGGGCAGGCCGAAGAAGGCCCGGGCTTCCTCGGGTGTACATTCGATTTCGAAATTGATCTTCATAAGGCGTGGCTTCCGCGCGCGAGCGGCCGGCTTGGCAGCCCCTTAAAGCAAGTCTAGCGTTAGCGGCGCGCGCCGCCAAGCGGCCCCGGGAATTTTGAAGGAGTATCGAGATGAGCGAGACGATGAACATCGCCAGCCGGGATGGCAGCGGTGCCATGGGAGCCTATGCCAATGGCCCCACCAAAGCGACCGCCGGCATTGTGGTTATCCAGGAGATTTTTGGCGTTAATCCGGGGATCAAGAGCCTTGTGGATGGCTGGGCAGCGCTCGGATACCGGGCGGTGGCGCCCGACCTTTTCTGGCGGCTGGAGCCGGGTGTATCGCTGGATGCCGATGTGCCCGAGCAGATGCAGGCGGCCTTTGGCCTGTACCAGCGCTTCGATGTGGAAAAGGGGATCGAGGACATAGAGGCCGCGATTACCGCCCTTCGCCATGCCGGCTGCACGCATGTGGGCGTGGTGGGCTATTGCCTGGGCGGGTTGCTGGCCTATCTGAGCGCGTGCCGCACCGATAGCGATGCCAGCGTTGGCTATTACGGCGTGGGGATAGACGGCAAGCTGGGCGAGGCGCACGCCATTGCCAACCCGCTGATGCTGCACAATGCCAGCCTTGACCATTTTGTGAGCCCCGAAGCACAGGCGACCGTGAAGGCCGGGCTGGGCGGGCACCCGCTGGTGACGCTGCACGATTATGCCGCCGACCATGCCTTTGCCCGCGCCATCGGCAACGCCCGGGTGCCAGAGCTGGCCGAGCAGGCAGACGCGCGCACGCGGGACTTTTTCAAGACACATCTGGGGTAAGGAGCATGACCATGCACGCAATAAGATTTTCTGCACCCGGCGGCCCGGAAGTGATGCACTATGAAGAGGTTACGCTCGGCGCGCCGGGGCCGGGGGAGGTGCTGCTGCGGCACACCGCGGTGGGGCTGAACTTTATCGATACCTATCACCGCACCGGGCTTTACCCGGTGCCGATGCCATCCGGCCTGGGGCTGGAAGCCGCCGGCGTGGTGGAGGCGGCAGGTGAGGGTGTGGCGCTGAAGCCCGGCACAAGGGTGGGCTATTGCTGGGGGCCGATCGGCGCCTATGCGACCCACCGGATTATCGCCGCCAACCGGCTGGTGGTGCTGCCGGACGGGGTTTCAGACGATGTGGCCGCCGCCGTGCTGCTGAAAGGCTGCACCGCCGAATTTCTGGTGGAACGCTGCGCGAAGGTGCAAGCCGGGGACTGGGCGCTGGTGCAGGCGGCTGCCGGCGGCGTGGGGCTGCTGCTGGTGCAATGGCTTAAGGCCATCGGCGCGCATGTGATTGCGGTGGCGGGCAGCCCCGCCAAGGTGGACATGGCGTTGGCCCACGGCGCCGACCATGGCATAGTGCAATCCGACAGCCTGGCCGCCGAAGCGCGGGCGCTGACCGGCGGGCGCGGGGTGGATGTGGTGTTCGACGGGGTGGGCAAGGCCACCTTCATGGCCTCGCTCGACAGCCTGAAGAAGCGCGGGCTGCACATAAGCTATGGCAATGCCTCCGGCCCCATCGGCGCGGTGGACTTCGGCATATTGGCGCAAAAAGGCTCGCTGTTCACCACAAGGCCCACGCTGTTCGATTATTATGTGACGCCTGAGGATTTTGAGCGCTACGCCGGCCGGGTGCTGGCAATGGTCGCCTCGGGCGCGGTGAAGGTGAACATCGACCAGCGCTATCCGCTGGCCGAAGCGGCGCGGGCGCATGCGGATTTGGAGGGGCGCAAGACTACGGGGTGTACGGTGCTGATGGTTTAAGGGGGGTGTGGGGCTGTTCTAGCGTCGGGCGGGCGCCGAGGGGCTGAGCAGCGGAAAGTAGGAGCCGGCTTAGCGGGCGCCGATTCACCGTGCCTTTTCCGGGCATCACAGCTTTGGGGCTGTGAGTGGTTTAGAATGCTTGGCGGTTAAGTTCACAAATGTAGAATCTGATCAAGAGACACTCAAGGATGATTAGCTGCGATGAGTAAGGTTGCATGAATTTGCATGAGTTGCTGCCAGCTATGAACGTTTTGTTGCCCTGTTGACGCCGGGTGTAAAGAAGGTCAAGAAAATAGGGATCTTACGGGGGTTTACGTATGAGCTTATCGAGGTCATCCGAAGATTTCAATTCTTTGGGAAGCGCTTCAGTACGCCGAAGCCTTGCAATCTGCGCCTTGGCATTGATTGTCGGGGCGCCCGCTTTGGCGACGACGGGTGTTCAAGTCAACATCAGCCGCCCGTTGACACTTTTTCCCATCGGTACGAGCGATCTATCGCTCAGAAGCGCAAATAGTCCTGTTTCGCTGACTAGCGAAACCGCCTTTGGTGAAGCATCAGCGTACGCCGATTTTGGGGTCATCAAAACTCGCACGACGATGACAGGAAATGTTAGAGTTCCCGATTCACATGTTCAAGTGCCCTCGTATCCATATCCGTTGGATCGGACGAGCGCGGGCGCCTTCTGGCAAGACGACTTGGTGATATCAGGACAATCCGGCAACGGATTCCTTGATGTCAGCTTGTATATTGACGCGGCCATTTCGACGTTGTTTCCAACGGCGGAGGGAAGGTCATCAGCGAATCTATCCGTTTACCTAAATAAGACCGATTCTGGTGGCTGCACTTTGTGCGGCCCGACTTGGTCATTTGGTGTGAATCAAAATCGATATAGAGATGGCAATGGTGTGACAAGCCAGATCGGCGGCACGGAGATTTATACGCCGGGCCCTGACTTTATCGACCGCAGTTTTCCATCGTCGATATCGTGGTCAGGCTGGCAGAACTTCTCGATCCCTATTACCTTCGGGACGACCTTCGAGCTTAGGGTCGGCGCGCAATGTTTCACAGCCGGCGATACTGGCGTCTTTGCTGGGGGGAACAGACCCATTACGCGTTTGTCAGGCGCAGCTGTTGGCGCAACGTGCGATCTTGGCAATTCGGTCTATTGGGGCGGCATCTCGGGTGTACGTTTGGCGAATGGCGACGTCGTTCGCAGCTTTGGTCTGACTAGCGTCTCGGGCTTCGACTATCGGAACGCCAGCCCAGCGCTGCCCGCAATCCCCGAACCCGCAACCTGGGCACTTATGATAGTGGGCTTCGGCATTGTCGGTGGAATGGCGAGGAAAGGCCGACGAAGCGCCACAGCGGTAAATTTCTCCGGGATGTCGGGTTAGAACTTTATGGCGCTATTTCAGTTGACTTGAAAACCTTGGACGCTACTTTCTAGGTCGCAACTGATTGCTTGCACTAAAAAAAGATTGGCATGCATAAGCATGTTGCGCCCAACAAGTGGCTGCTTCAACGTTCCTCGAAATATTGTTTCGGTTATTTCTACATAACCAGTAACCCATATTACGGTAAAACGAGCGCTAACTTTCGAGTTGTCTGCTCGCCCTCTTTATCATACGTGACCAAAGCGTACAGCGTCCGTTTGGCCGGACCGGCTTGTTATAATTTATCGCTCGGCCTCGCATGACACTGGCGCTCCAACCTAAACGCCCAAGCCTAAAATCGGGGGTCCGGGGCCTCAGGCCCCGGCTGCCGGAGGCTCTATGGCCAGCGGGGCGGTAGCTTCGGCGAGCCAGGGGCGGGTTTCTTGTGGGAGTTGGCTTTCGAGTTCGGTGGCTACGCGGTGGTGGTAGGTGTTGATCCAGTTGATTTCGCCTGCGTCGAGGAGGTTGGTGTCGATGAGGCGGCGGTCCAGGGGGGCCAGTGTGAGCGTTTGGAAGCCGAGCATGGGTTTTTCGGCTGTTTCGGGGGTAACGGGTTCTACCAGCACCAGATTTTCGATGCGGATGCCGTAGGCGCCTTGTTTGTAATAGCCGGGTTCGTTGGAGAGGATCATGCCGGCTTGGAGGGGTTCGTCGGTGCCCGGGGCGCCGGCGGCGGCGGCGATGCGTTGGGGGCCTTCGTGGACGGCGAGGTAGCTGCCGACGCCGTGGGAGGTGCCGTGTGCATAATCGAGGCCGGCGGACCATAGGGGGGCGCGGGCCAGCGCATCAAGCTGGCCGCCGCGGGTGCCGGCGGGGAAAATGGCGCGGGCCAGTGCGATATGGCCTTTGAGCACCAGTGTGTAGCGGTGGCGCATTTCTGGCGTGGGGGTGCCGATGGCGATGGTGCGGGTGACATCGGTGGTGCCATCCCGGTATTGGCCGCCGGAATCGAGGAGGAAGAGCGAGGCGGGTTCGAGGGTGCGGTTGGTGGCAACGCTCGCGCGGTAGTGGACGATGGCGCCGTTGGGACCGGCGCCGGCGATGGTATCGAAGCTGAGGTCTTCCAGTGCGTTGGTATCGCGGCGGAAGCTGTGCAGGCGATCCGACGCTGTGAGCTCATCGATGGAACCGGCGGGTTGCTGGTCGATCCAGTGGAGGAAGCGGGTGAGGGCGGCGCCGTCCCGCCGGTGGGCGGACTGGGTGCCGGCGATTTCGATGGGGTTTTTGATGGCTTTCATCAGGATGCAGGGATCGCGCACCTCGATGAGGGTGGCGCCGGCGGTTTCCAGCGCTGTGAAGACGGCGGCGACGTCGCCGGCGGGATCTATGGCGACGCGTTTGCCGGTGAGGGTGGCGAGGTGGGGGGCGAAGGCCTTGATATCGTGGAGGCGGACGCTCGGCCCGAGGTGGGTGCGGACTTCCGGGGTGAGTTTTTCGGGGGCGACGAAGAGATCGGCGGTGGAATCGGCGTGGAGGAGGGCGAAGCCGAGGGCGACCGGTGTGTGGCTGACATCGCGGCCGCGGATGTTGAAGGCCCAGGCGAGCGAATCGAGTGCTGTGACCACGGTGGTATCGGCGCCTGTGCGGGTGAGCCAGGCGGCGATTTCGGCGCGCTTGTGCTCGCTGGAGCGGCCGGCGAGTGCGAGCGGGTGGACCTCCAGCGGCGCGGTGGAGGGTGTGGGGCGGTCCGCCCAGATGGTATCGATGGGGTTGTGGGTGACGGCCACCAGGGTGGCGCCTTTGGCAGAGAGATGGGCGGTGGTGGAGCGGACCCAGCTGCGGGTGTGGAGCCATGGATCGTGGCCGATGCGCGCGCCCTGTGGGGCATGGGCGGCGAGCCAGAGGGCGGGGCTGGTGGCGGGCACATCTTCATAGGCGTAGAGGCTGCCGTCCACCTCGGCGCGGACCTGGATTGTGTAGCGGCCATCGGTGAAGATGGCGGCTTGGTCTTGGAGCACGGCGGCCGAGCCGGCGCTGCCGCGAAAGCCGGTGAGCCATTCCAGCCGCTGGGCATAGCTGCCCACATATTCGCTCATATGCTCATCGGTGAGGGGCACGACAAAGCCATCGAGCTTCCTTGCGGCAAGCGCCTGGCGGAACTGGCTGAGGCGGGCGGCGGCGGTGGACATTCACGGTTTCCGGTCTAGCAAGGTGTGGGTGCAACATAGGGAACCCGCCGGGGCGGCGCCAGTTTTGTGGAAGCGGATGCGACAAGCGATGACCGAAGCCGAGCCAAGGGCCGAACAGCGGCCGCACAGCGAAACCCACCATGGCATGGTGCTGGAGGACCCGTTCCACTGGCTGAAGGACCCCGGCTATCCGGTGGTGAACGACGCCCGAGTGCTGGGCTATCTGGAGGAGGAGAACCGCTGGTTCGAGGCCGGGATGGCGCCGCTGCGGCCGCTGGTGGCGGAGATATTGGAGGAGCTGAAAGGGCGGGTGACCCCCGATGAGGCGAGCGTGCCGGTGCGCGAGGGGGACTGGCTGTACTGGTGGAAATTCGAGCCCGGCGCCCAGTACCGCCAGTGGTGGCGGCGGCCGGTGGCCGGCGGTGCGGACCAGCTGCTGCTGAGCGAGCCGGCGCTGGCGGAGGGCCGGGCCTATTTCCGGCTGGCGGGCGTGCGGGTGAGCCCGGATACGCGGCTGCTGGCCTATGCCTTTGATGACAGCGGCGCCGAGCGTTTTGTGCTGAAGGTGCGCGACCTGGCGACCGGCGAGGATGTGGCGCAGGTGACCGAGCAAAGCATCGGCGTGCCGCACTGGACGGCGGATTCCGCAGCGCTGGCCTGGACCGAGGTGAACGAGAACTGGCGCCGCTACCGGGTGCGGCTGCACCGGCTGGGCGGCGCGGGCGAAGACGCCACGCTGTATGAGGAGACGGACCAGGGGTTTTCGGTTTCGCTCGACCGCAGCCAGGACGGGCGCTGGCTGATGATAAGCACCGGGGACAAGGTGACCAGCGAGGTGCGGCTGCTGGCAGCGGATGCGCCCGACGCGCCGCCGCTGCTGGTGCGGCCCCGGCAGGTGGAGCTGGAATATGAAGTGGATGTGGCCGGCGACACGCTGTTCATCCGCACCAACGACAGCCACCCCAATTTCCGCGTGGCGACCGCGAAGCTGGACGCGCCGGGGCAATGGACCACGCTGATCGAGGGCAATGACAAGCGCTATATCAGGGGGATAAACGCCTTCACCTCCTATCTGGCGGTGAGCGGGCGCGATGAGGGGCTGGACCATGTGTGGCTGCGCTTCCCCGACGGGACCGCGACCCGGGTGGCGTTTCCCGAAACCAGCTATGCGGCCGGGCTGGGCGACAACCGCGAGGCGGACGCAGCCGTGCTGCGGCTGCGCTACAGCTCGATGATCACGCCCGCCACCGTGTTCGATTACCATGTGGCCGATGCCCGGCTGGAGACGTTGAAGGTGCAGCAGGTGCCCTCGGGCTATGATTCCGAGCGCTATGAAACCGAGCGGCTGATGGTGAAGGCGCGCGACGGGGTAGAGGTGCCGGTTTCCATTGTCTACCCGCGGGGCTGGCCGAAGGATGGGACGGGCAAGCTCCACCTTTATGGCTACGGCGCCTATGGGCTGGCGATTCCGCCGAGCTTCAGCGCCAACCGGCTGAGCCTGCTCGACCGGGGCATGGCCTATGCGATTGCCCATGTGCGCGGCGGCGACGACCTGGGCCATGGCTGGTATCTGGACGGCAAGCTGGCGAAGCGGACCAACACCTTCAACGACTTCATGGATGTGGCACGCGGGCTGGCGGCGCTGGGCTACGGCGCTGAAGGGGCGATATCCGCCAGTGGCGGCTCCGCCGGGGGCGAGCTGATGGGGGTGGTGGTGAACGACGCGCCCGAGCTTTGGTGCGCGGTGGTGGCCGATGTGCCGTTTGTGGATGTACTCAACACCATGCTCGATGCCAGCCTGCCGCTGACACCGGGGGAATGGCCGGAATGGGGCGACCCTATCCTTGACCCAGCCGCCTTCGAGACGATCCGCAGCTACTCCCCCTATGACCAGCTGAAGGCGCAGGCCTATCCGCCGCTGCTGGTGACCGCCGGGCTGAACGACCCGCGCGTGACCTATTGGGAGCCGGCGAAATGGGTGGCAAAAATGCGCACGCTGCGGACCAACAGGGCGCCGCTGCTGCTGAAGACCAACATGGGTGCAGGGCACGGCGGCCAGTCAGGCCGGTTTGCAGCGCTTGAGGAGCAGGCGGAGGCGTTTGCGTTCATTCTGGCGCATTCGGCCGGGTGAAAGTGGGCCTCCGGCGGGGTGACTAAGGGCCTCCGGCGGGGTGAAGAAGCGCCTCCGGCGGGGGGGGGGGGCGGCGCGCGCGCCCCGGGGGGGGGGGGGGGGGGGGGGGGGGGCGGGGGGGGGGGGGGTGGGGACGGGGGGGCGAGTCGGGGG
>JBBQIP010000011.1:0-23864 GCA_038325045.1 Sphingomonadales bacterium | reverse complement strand
GAGAAAGGCGCGCGAGGCGGTGACGGCGCTGGCGCTGGAGCGCAAGTTCGACAAGGACGCGATCCTTGAGCTGTACCTGAACCGCGCCTATTTTGGCGGCGGCACGTATGGAATCGACGCCGCCAGCCGCAAGTTTTTCGGCCACCCGGCCTCAAGGCTTTCCACAGAGGAAGCCGCGATCATCGCCGGACTGGTGCAGGCGCCCTCGCGCTATGCGCCGAGCGCCAACCCCGATGCCGCGCGCCGCCGCGCCCGCACGGTGCTCGCTGCCATGGTGAACACCGGCGCCCTTACCCCGGCCGAGGCTGCGGCGGCAGACCCGGGTGCGGTGGTATTTACCGCGGTGGAGCGCACGCCGGGCAGCCGCTATTTCACCGACTGGGTGCTGGGCCAGCTGGACAGCTATATCGATGAGCAGGTGGCGCCGCTGCTGGTGCTGACCACGCTCGACCCAGCTGCCCAGACCGCAGCCGAAGCCGCAATCGCTGCCGAAACGCCG
The DNA here is from genome assembly GCA_038325045.1 of Sphingomonadales bacterium. Taxonomy (GTDB): domain Bacteria; phylum Pseudomonadota; class Alphaproteobacteria; order Sphingomonadales; family Sphingomonadaceae; genus Sandarakinorhabdus. Next base: position 23,365 of record JBBQIP010000011.1, on the reverse strand, counting down.
GCGGGCGCCCAAGGGGGCCTGCTGGCAGTGGCGCGCGACGGCGCGGTCAAGGCCATGGTGGGCGGGCGCGATTATGTGAAGTCCAACTACAACCGCGCCACCATTGCCCGGCGCCAGCCCGGCTCCAGCTTCAAGATGTTCGTTTATGCAGCCGGGCTGGAGGCGGGGATGCTTCCCGATGACATATTGGAGGACAAGCCGCTTACCATCGGCAAATGGAGCCCGCGCAACTCGAATGGTCGCTTCATCGGCCCGGTCAGCATGCGCGATGCCTTTGCCTATTCGATCAACACCGTCGCGGTGGAGATAGCCGCCCGGGTAGGGTTCGACACCGTTGCCGATCTGGCCCGGCGGTTCGGCATTACCACCCCCATCGACCGGCGGCCGGCGATGGCGCTGGGCAGCTCGGACGTGACGCTGTTCGATATGACCCAGGCCTATTCGACCATCGCCAACAATGGCAGCGAAGCCCGCGCCTATGGCATCGCCCGGATAACCACCGCCGATGGCACGGTTCTGTATGAGCGCGGCGACGAACCCGGCCGGGTGGTGATCGGCCCCGCCGTGGCAGCGCGGATGACCGAGCTGATGCAGGCAGCGGTGGAAACCGGAACCGGGCGCGCAGCGCAAATCGGCCGGCCGCTGGCGGGCAAGACCGGCACCACCTCCTCAAACAAGGACGGCTGGTTTCTGGGCTTCACCCCCACGCTCACCGCCGGTGTGTGGATGGGGCGCGACGATGCAAAGGCCGTGCCCGGCCTTCAGGGCGGGCGCGCACCGGCGCGGGCCTTTGCCGCCTTCATGGCGCGCGCGGTGGGCGGCACCCCGCCCGAGCCGCTGAACACCATGGTGGAGGGAGAGACCAACCCCTATCTGCTGGAGCCCGATGCGCAGGTCTATGGCCTGACCGAGGGGGAAAGCGAACTGATGCCGCCCCCCGAACCCGCCGACCCGCCCGAAGCAATTGGCAGCGAAACCGCCCCCCGCCTCAACCAGGCATGGCTCGACCAGACGCTGAACCAGACCAGCCAATAGGGCCAAGCTGGCCTGCGTATATCAGGCCGCAGGGGCGAGCCGGCCCACTGCCCAGTGCGCGGCTTCGGCCACCACCGGATCGGGGTCTTCCAGCAGCCGCGCCAGCACCGGAACCAGCGCTCCATCGCCGGAATTGCCGGCAGCAATGGCAGCGTTCCTGACCAGCCGGCTGCGGCCGATGCGCTTGATGGGCGAGCCGGCGAATACCGCGCGAAAGCCGGCATCATCGAGGCAGAGCAGATCGGCCAGCCGCGGCGCTGCCAGCTCCGCTCGCGGCTGGAACGGCGCATCATGGCCGGCGTAATCGGCAGCCGCGCGGGCGAAGCGGTTCCATGGGCAGACCGCCAGGCAATCATCGCAGCCATAGATGCGGTTGCCGATACGGGTGCGGAACTCGAGCGGGATCGGCCCCTTGTGCTCGATGGTGAGGTAGGAAATGCAGCGCCGCGCATCCAGCCGGTAGGGCGAGGGAAAGGCATCGGTCGGGCACGCTGTCTGGCAGCGGGTGCAGCTTCCGCAGCGGTCTGCGTGGGGCTCGTCCGGCGGCAGATCGAGCGTTGTGTAGAGCGCGCCGAGCAGCAGCCAGCTGCCATGGGTGCGGCTTACAAGGTTGGTGTGCTTGCCCTGCCAGCCCAGCCCGGCGGCAGCGGCGAGCGGCTTTTCCATCACCGGGGCTGTATCGACAAACACCTTCAGCTCGCCCACCGGCCGCGCCGCCACCAGCCAGCGCGCCAGCGCCTTCAGCCGCTTCTTTATGGGGTCATGATAGTCTTGGCCCGCCGCATAGACCGAGATCACGCCGATCTCGGGCCGATCGGCATTTCGGAGCGGGCCGAGCGCCGGGGCATAGCTGGTGCCGAGCATCACCACCGAGCGCACCTCGGGCCACAGCCCGCGCGGCGTGCCGCGCCGCGCCTCGGTATCGGCCATCCACAGCATGTCGCCGTGGTGGCCATTTGCCAGCCATTGGTGGAGGCGCGCTGCAGCGCCGGGCGCCGCATCGGCGGCAGCGACGCCCATATCGGCAAAGCCCAGCCGGGCGCTCTCGGCGCCCAGCGCACGCTTCAGCGAAGCCGCATCTTCGCTCAGGCCGGGAACCGCGCCGCCAGCCACTCGGTCATCAGCCGGATGACCCGGGCCTCGATATCGCCCCAGAACAGCCAGTGCCCGGTGCCTGCAAACTCGTGATAATCCACCACGCCGCCAAGCTGGCGCGCAGTCGCCCGCGAGACCGCGGCAAGGGTGATCCGGTCTTCGCTGCCAACCAGCACCAGCGCCGGCTGGACGAGCTTCTTGAGATCGACCGTGGTGGCGCGGGTTTTCGATAGCAAGGGCAGGATCATCTCGGCGAGCACCCGCCCCGAATCCCACACGAGCCGCGCAATTTCGGGGTTGGCAACCGCATCGGGCACGCCGTTGTACACACCCCAGCGCGCCGCCTCGGGGCCAATCAAAGTCGCATCCTCCCACCAGCCCCAGCGGGTGATGACACTGCGGAGCGTGCGCAGCGGCGCGAGCGCCACGGCCGGCACCGCTGCGGTGCCGGCCGTGGCCAGCAGCACCAGCCCGGCGTGCGGCACCCGCGCCGCCACAATCTGCGCCAGCGCACCGCCCATGGAATGGCCGATGATGATCGGCGGCGCCGGCAGCCGGGCGATCACCGCCTGCAAAAACTGGGCATAATCTTCGATGGTAAGCCGCCCCAGTTCCTCGGGCGGCGGCAGCGACGCATCGCGGTCGTGGAATGGCAGGGCGGGGGCGTGGGTTTCATAGCCCAGCGCCTCAAACGCTGCGCGCAGCCGCTGGAAGGTGGCGGGCACCGACCACATGCCATGAACGAAGAGCAGCGGCGGCTTCATTCAACACCCAAGGGCTGCACCATGCGGGGTCATTTCACCACGCCGGTTGCCGCCAGCACCGCAATGGTCACCAGATCGCCGGCCGATACGGTCATCGGCGCGATCTGCACCGGCTTCGACATGTTGACGAGGAACGGCCCCAGCACCCGGCCATCGGTCAGCTCCTTCAACAGCTTGGCAGCGATGTTGGCGGCGTGCAGCCCGGGCATGATGAGCACATTGGCCGGACCCGAAAGCCGGCTGAACGGATACAGCACCTTCTGGGCCGGGTTGAGCGCCACATCGGCGGACATCTCGCCTTCATATTCAAAGTTCACCTCGCGCGCATCGAGCAGCGACACCGCCTCGCGGATGTTGCCCACGATTCCGCCCGGCGGATTGCCGAAATTGGAATAGCTGAGGAAGGCGACCCTCGGCACCTGGCCGAGCCGGCGGACGACCGCTGCGGTCTCCTCCGCCATGGTGGCGAGCTGGGCCGCGTCGGGCCGCTCGGTCACGGTGGTATCGGCGATGAAGATGGTCTCCGATTTGCCCACCACCATGTGAATGCCGAACGGCCGCCGGTCGGGTTCGGGATCGAGCACATGGCGGACCTGGCGGAAGGTGGTGGCGAAGTTGCGGGTGACGCCCGAGATCATCACATCGGCCACGCCCATATCCACCAGCAGCGCGCCGAACACGTTGCGCTCATGGTTGACCATCCGCTGCACGTCGCGCTTCAGATAGCCGCGCCGCTGCAGCCGGGCATAAAGCCGCTCCACCATCTCGGGCACCAGCGGGCTCACCGAGCTGTTGTGAATCTCGAAGCCACTGGTGTCCTCCACGCCGAGCGCTGCCAGCCCGTCGCGGATCGGCGTCTCCCGGCCCACCAGCACCGGGGTGCCATAGCCGGCATTGAACCAGGTGACGGCCGCGCGCAGAGCCACCTCCTGCTCGCCTTCGGCAAATACCACCCGGTGCGGCTGCGCCTTTGCCGCCTCCACAGCACCAGCCAGCACCGAGGTGGTGGGGTTCAGCCGCGCGCGCAGCTCCATGCGGTAGCGGGTCTCATCGGCAAGCGGCTTGCGCGCCACGCCCGAGGCACAGGCGGCGCGCGCCACGGCAAGCGGAATCTGCTCGATAAGCCGGGGGTCGAACGGCGTGGGGATGATGTAATCGCGGCCAAAGGTGCGCGCCTTGCCGCCATAAGCCGCCGCCACTTCATCGGGCACCGCCATGCGCGCCAGCTCGGCCAATGCATTGGCGGCCGCCAGCTTCATCTCCTCGTTGATGGCGGTCGCCCGCACATCGAGCGCGCCCCGGAACAGATAGGGGAAGCACAGCACATTATTGACCTGGTTGGGGTAATCGGAGCGCCCGGTGGCCACGATCGCATCACCTCGCACTGCGGCCACTTCCTCGGGCGTTATCTCGGGATCAGGGTTGGCCATGGCGAAGATGATGGGGTCTTTGGCCATGCTCTTGACCATGGCGGGCGAAAGCGCACCCTTTTGCGACAGGCCAAGGAAGATATCGGCACCCACCATCGCCTCTTCCAGCGTACGCCGCTCGGTGATTACGGCATGGGCGGACTTCCACTGGTTCATGCCCTTGGTGCGGCCCTGCCAGATCACCCCGTTGGTGTCGCACATCAGCACTTCCTTCACACCGTAAGCCTTGATGAGCTCGGTGCAGGCGATGGCGGCCGCACCGGCACCGTTCACCACCATCTTCGCATCTTCAGGCCTTCGCCCGGTCAGGTGCAGGGCGTTGATGAGGCCGGCTGCGGCCACGATCGCGGTGCCATGCTGGTCATCGTGAAACACCGGAATGTTCATCCGCTCCTTGAGCGTTGTCTCGATGATGAAGCACTCGGGCGCCTTGATATCCTCCAGATTGATCCCGCCAAACGTCGGTTCCATGATCTCGACAGCGGCAATGAACTTGTCGACATCCTCGGTCGCCAGCTCCAGATCGATCGAATCGATATCGGCAAAGCGCTTGAACAGCACTGCCTTGCCTTCCATCACCGGCTTGGAGGCTAGCGCGCCCAGGTTGCCCAGCCCCAATATGGCGGTGCCGTTGGTGATGACCGCCACCAGATTGCCCTTGATCGTATAATCATAGGCCGCGTCCGGATTGGCGGCGATGGCGCGCACGGGGGCCGCCACACCGGGGGAATAGGCAAGGCTCAGGTCGCGCTGCGTCGCCATCGGTTTCGAGGCGATGATGTCCAGCTTGCCGGGCCGGCCACGGGTATGGAATTTCAGCGCCTCGCGGTCACCGAAATCATCGGTCTCGCTGCCGCCGCGTTCTTCCATGGCCATTATGCCGCTCCTCAATTCGCAAGCAGCAACACTAGGGCGGGCGGGCGGCCTCGCCAAGCAAAACCCCGGGCTCGCCAAGCGAAACCCCCGGCCGCATGCAGCGAAAACTCTGCCCAGCGGCACCGCAAGTCGCTAGACCTTCCATCCGTGAACAGCCCCTCGCCGATGATTGCCCAGTTTCTGGCGCTTAAGGAGCAGGCCCATGGCTGCCTGTTGTTCTTCCGGATGGGAGATTTCTACGAACTGTTTTTCGAGGATGCCGAGGCAGCTTCCGCCACGCTCGACATCACGCTGACCAGCCGGGGCGAGCATGCGGGCGCGCCGATTCCGATGTGCGGGGTGCCGGTGCACGCCGCCGATGCCTATCTGGCGCGGCTGATACGGGGCGGCCACCGGGTTGCCATTGCCGAGCAGGTGGAAAGCCCGGCAGAGGCCAAAAAACGCCCCGGCAAAACGCTGGTGGCCCGCGCCATCACCCGCATCGTAACCCCCGGCACATTGACCGAGGACACGCTGCTGGAGCCGCGCCGGGCCAATTGGCTGGCGGCGGTTGCCGGCTCCGGCAATGAAGCCGGCATTGCGTGGCTCGACCTTTCCACAGGCGATTTCCACACCCGAGCCGGCAGCCTTGCAGCGCTCTCCGCCGAATTGTCGCGGCTGGCGCCTGCCGAGCTGCTGCATGCCGAAGGCGCGGTACCTCCCGCCGGCTTTGCGCTTACGCAGCGCCCTGCGGCCGATTTTGGCGAAGGCCGCGCCCAGGCAGCGCTGAGGGCGTGGTTCGGCGTGGCCACGCTCGATGGCTACGGCGCCTTCGAGCGCGGCGAAATTTGTGCGGCCGGCGCGCTTCTGGCCTATGTGCGCGAAACTGCGGTGGGAGCGGCCCCGCTCATCCGCCCGCCGCGCCGCGAGCTTGCCGGCAGCACCATGGCCATCGATGCCGCCACCCGCGCCAGCCTCGATCTCGCCCGCACCCGCGGCCGCGCCAGCCTGGAGGCGTGCATCGACCGCACTATAACTGCCGCCGGCGCCCGGCTGCTGGCCGAGGATCTGGCAGCACCCCTTGTTGATCCGGTCGCGATCAATGCCCGGCTCGATCTTGTGGAATGGCTTGCCGCCCATCCGCTGGCCCGGCCCCGGCTGCGGCAGCAGCTTGGCGGTTGCCCCGATCTCGCGCGCGCGCTCTCGCGGCTGGCCATCGGCCGCTGGAGCCCGCGCGACCTGGCCGCCGTTCGGGACGGACTGGCCGGGGCAGCGGTGCTGAAGGCGGTGCTGGCAGCCGAGCCGATGGCGCCGCCGCTGCTTTTTGAAACCCTTGGCGGCATCGGCGGCACCGGGGCGCTGGGGGATGCGTTGAAAGCGGCGCTGGTGGAGAACCCGCCCGTGGAAGCCGGCGGCAGCATCGCAGCCGGCTATGATGCCAGCCTCGATGCCTTGAAGGCGCGCGCGCGGGACGGCCGGACGGCTGCGGTGGCGCTTGAGAGCAGGCTGCGCGCCGAAACCGGAATCGCAGCCTTGAAAGTGCGCCACAACGGCGTGCTCGGCTATCATATCGAAGTGCCGGCGCGCGCCGCCGACCCGCTGATGGCCGCCGACAGCGGCTTCATCCACCGCCAGACTTTGGCCGGGCAGGTGCGCTTTGGCAGCGTGGAACTTTCAGGGCTGGCCGCCACCATCGCATCGGCCGCCGACCATGCGCTGGCAGCCGAGGCCGCCCACCTGGAAAGCCTGCGCGAAGAGGTACTGGCAGCTGCCACCGGCATTTCCGCCACCGCTGCGGCGCTGGCGCGGCTCGATGTGGCAGCCAGCCATGCCTGCCTTGCGGCCGAAGACGGCTGGGTGCGCGCCACGGTGGATGGCAGCACCGCCTTCGCCATCATCGGCGGCAGGCATCCGGTGGTGGAGGCGGCGGTGCGGAAAGCGCGCGGGCGTTTTGTGGCCAATGATTGTGCGCTGGGCGGCGATGCCCGGCTATGGCTGGTCACCGGCCCCAACATGGCCGGCAAATCCACTTTCCTGCGCCAGAATGCGCTGATTGCGGTGCTGGCCCAGGCTGGCTGCGTGGTGCCCGCCAGCGCTGCCCATATCGGCGTGGTGGACAGGTTGTTCAGCCGGGTGGGGGCGGCCGATGATCTTGCGGAGGGCCGCTCCACCTTCATGGTGGAGATGGTGGAAACCGCCGCCATATTGGCCGGCGCCACAAACCGCAGCCTGGTGATCCTCGATGAAGTGGGGCGCGGCACCTCCACCTATGATGGCCTGGCAATTGCCTGGGCCGTGCTGGAAGCGGTGCACGACGAGCTTCAGTGCCGGTGCCTTTTTGCCAGCCATTATCATGAACTTACCGCACTGAAATCGCGCTTGAACACGCTCGCGGTGATGACCGTGAAGGTGCGCGAATGGAAGGGCGAGCTGGTGTTCCTGCACGAGCTGGTGCCCGGCGCAGCAGAAGGCAGCTACGGACTGGCAGTGGCGCGGCTGGCTGGCATCCCGGCGCCGGTACTGGCCCGCGCCAAGGCCGTGCTGGCGCGGCTGGAGGCGCGCCGGGCGGTCACCGGCGGAATCGCCGCCGGGCTGGAAGCGCTGCCGCTGTTCGAAGCCGCTGCTGCGCCTGCCGGCGACGAGGTGCGCGAACGGCTGGCAGCGCTGGATCCGGATGCAACCAGCCCGCGCGAGGCACTCGACATTCTGGCCGAGCTGAAGGCGCTGGCTGCCGGGGCTTGACGTTGAGCGGCTGGCACTGCCTAGCATGGTTCGACATGCGGCAGCTTCCCCTCCTTATGCTGGCGTTGGCACTGACGGCCTGCTCGCGTGACGCGGGCAACGAGGCGCCGCCGCGCCAAAACCTTGTCGCCCCCGTTCCGCAGAGTGAATCGTTGCTCGCGGTCCCGGTGATTGTGAGCCTCGATGCGCTGCAGGCCGGTCTCAATGCCAAGGTGCCCGGCACGCTGGTATCCATCAACAAGGTGGTGAAAGCGTGTGTGCCGGCGAAGCGGCTGACAATCTGCCTGAAGAAGAACGAAACCGGCCCCGGCTGTGCGATCGGCTTTGAAAAGGCGAAGATTACCCCCGATATCCCGTGCCGGATCATGGGGGAAGTCAATCGCGGGCCGATCGCGCTTAGCGGCCGCGGTGATGTGCTGCGCCTGTCGATGCCGGTTTCGGGGTCCGTGCGCGCCAGTGATGCCCGGAACAAGATCGGCGGCAAGACCGCGACCGCCGCCGCCGAGGTTCGCGCCGATTTAAAGCTCTCGCTAGGGCCGAACTGGACACCGATCGCCAAGGTCGAGGTCGATTACAACTGGACGAAAGAGCCGGGGCTGAAGCTGCTCGGCAACGAAATCACGTTCGCACACAGGGCCGATCCGCAGGTGGAAAAGCTGATCGCCAAGCTGGAAGCGGAAATTCCGGCACTGCTCGCCGAAGTTCATACCCGCGAAGCGCTGGCAGATTTGTGGCGGCAGGGCTTCACGACGGTCGAGTTGAACCGGAAGAACCCGCAAGCCTGGCTGCGGATTGCACCTGCTTCGTTGCATGTGGACCCGTGGAACATCGAGGGCCGGTCGATGGCGCTGCCGATAACCGTCCGTGCCACGGCAGAGACGTTCATCGGCCGCCGCCCGGCCGATCCGGTGCCGACACCGCTGCCGTCGCCATCCCCGTCGATGGCCGAAACCGGCTTCACGATGAGCCTGCCGGTCACGGCCGATTATGCGGCGCTCGAACCGGTGCTTGCCAAGGCGCTCGGCAAGCTGTCGAAAAAAGGCATCCCGGTGGGGAACTACGGCCGAGTTGCTGTCCAATTCGGCAAGGTCACGATTTACCCGACCTATGGGGGGCGCATCGCCGTCGGGCTGGAGATTGATGCCAGATCGCCAGGCGAACAGATTACCGCGCGCGGCACTATCTGGCTGACCGCCACGCCGGTGACGACGCCGGGCAGCCTGAAAGTGGGTTTTGAAGACCTGACGATAGCCGGACGCACCGACAACGAGGCATTCGGCCTGCTCGCCGCCATCGCCGAGCTGCCGGAAGTGAATGCCGCGATCGCCAGCGAGCTGACCCAGGATTTCAGCAGAGATTACCGCAAGCTGTTTGCCAAGATCGAGCCAAAACTTGCAGCGCTGCCGATAGGCAAGTCGATCATGCTGGACGCAAAGATCAGCTCGGTTCGCACCGGCAAGGTTTCCGTACTGGGGCAGGGGCTTTTCATGCCGGTGGAGGCGCAAGGATCGGCCAGGCTGATACTCAAGGGCGAGCGGATCCTGAAGGCGAAACCGGCAAGCTGACCGGCATTCAGCCCGCTTGTCAGCCTGCCCGTGGCTTCCGCCGCGGCGGGGTTGCGCCCGGGAGCGGCTTGGCCGCGCTCAAGGTCCGGACTGGCGCCGCCGGTCGCTCAGGGCGGCCGGCGAGGGCCGGGCGGGCGGCCCGCACGAGCGGCGCGACCGGAACGATTCGCACCGCGCCTTCCGGCGAACGGTCGGCACCCTCGGTGCGCAGCACGGCATCGGCAAACCGCGCTGCCGATTCAGGGTGAATTTCAACCAGGGTCTCCGAAGGCCCGATTCGGATGGTGCCCACCTCGGCGCGGCTGACATGGCCGCGCCGGCAGAGCAGCGGCAGCAGCCAGCGGGGATCGGCGCGCTCGCGGCGGCCTACATCCATGCGGAACCAGACGCCTTCCCCACCGCCAGCGCCACCACCGCCAGCGCCACCATTGCGAGCGCCGCCGCCTTCGCCCGCAGTCGCTCGCGGCGGCGGCTGGTCGTTGCCGCGCCGCGCCGGTGCCCGCGCACGCTCGCCGGGGTCGTGCAGCTCTTCGGGCGCCGGCAGCTTGGCGCGCATGCTGGCAACAAGCTGGGCCGCAATATCCTCAGCCGTTCGCTCGGCGAGCAGGGCTGTCGCGAGCGCGCGGTCCTCCTCATCGATCTCGGCCGGAGCTGCGCGAAGCACTTCGAGCAGCCGCGTCCGGTCACCGGCACGAATGTCGGCGGGCGTCGGCACCGGGGTCCAGCTGGCCTCGATCCGCGCCGAGCGCAGCATCGCCTCCACCCGCCGCCGGGCGGGGTAGGGCACGATCAGCACCGCGGTGCCCTTCTTGCCGGCGCGCCCGGTCCGGCCCGAGCGGTGCTGCAGCGTTTCGGCATCGCGCGGCAGTTCCACATGGATAACCAGCGACAGTTGCGGCAGATCGATCCCGCGCGCCGCCACATCGGTGGCCACGCACAGCCGCGCGCGGCGGTCGCGCAGCGCCTGCAGGGCTGCGTTGCGCTCGGACTGGCTGTGCTCGCCCGAAAGCGCCACTGCATCAAAGCCGCGCTCCACCAGGCTGGCGTGCAGGCGGCGGACATTGTCGCGGGTCGCGCAGAACAGCATGGCGGTGGGCGCTTCGTGGAAGCGCAGCACGTTCACCACCGCATTTTCGATATCGCCGGGCGCCACAGCCACTGCCTGGTAGCTGATATCGCCGTGCCCCCGCTCGCCGCCGCGCATCGAGAGCGGCAGCGCGTTCTTCTGGTAACGCCGGGCCAGTGCCTGAATGGTCTTTGGAAGTGTTGCCGAAAACATGAGCGTGCGCCGCTCGGCGGGCGTTGCATCGAGCAGCTGCTCCAGCGCATCGCGGAAGCCCATGTCGAGCATCTCGTCCGCCTCGTCGAGGATGGCGACCTTCAGGCTTCCCAGTTGCAGCGCGCCGCGCTCCAGATGGTCGCACAGCCGCCCCGGCGTGCCGATGAGAATATGCGCGCCGGCGGCCAGCGCCCGGCGTTCCCGGCCCGAATCCATGCCGCCCACGGCGGTGGCTATCCGCGCGCCGGTGCCGGCATAAAGCCACTCCAGCTCGCGGCCCACTTGCAGCGCCAGCTCGCGGGTGGGGGCGATGACCAGCGCCAGCGGGGCTGCCGCGCGCGGCGGGCGGCCATCTGCGCCCAGCAGCTCGGCCGCCATGGCGAGACCGAAGGCGACGGTCTTGCCCGATCCGGTTTCGGCCGAGACGATGAGATCGCGCGCCTCCGCCTCGGGCGTGATTACCGCCGCCTGCACAGGGGTCAGCGCCTCGTAGCCGCGCGCGGTGAGAGCAGCCGCGAGCGGCGGGGGGAGAGTTTCAAAAGCCATGATCGGCGCCGCTATGCCGCATTGCGGCACAAAAGGCGAGACCGTGACGCTTTGGTTACGACGCCCGGCTCAATATACTTCGAAAAGCCCGGCTGCGCCCATGCCACCGCCCACGCACATGGTGACCACGACATATTTGGCGCCGCGCCGCTTGCCCTCGATAAGCGCATGGCCGGTCATCCGCGCGCCCGACATGCCGTAAGGGTGGCCGATGGAGATGGCGCCACCGTTCACGTTCAAAATGTCATGGTCGATGCCCAGCACATCGGCGCAGTGCAGCACCTGCACGGCAAAGGCCTCGTTCAGCTCCCACAGGCCGATATCGTCCATCTTGAGCCCGTTGGCCTTCAACAGCTTGGGGATGGCATAGATGGGGCCGATGCCCATTTCGTCAGGCTCCAGCCCCGCGACCGCCATGCCGCGATAGGCGCCCAGCGGGTTGAGGCCGCGCCGCCCGGCCTCCCTGGCTTCCATCAGCACCAGGGCGGCCGCACCATCGGAAAGCTGCGAGGCGTTGCCGGCGGTAATGCAGCCACCTTCGATCACCGGCTTCAGCCCCATCAGCCCTTCGAGCGTGGTTTCGGGCCGGTTGCCCTCGTCCTTGGAGAGTGTCACCTCATGATGGGTAACCTCGCGGGTTTCCTTGTTCACCATGGCCATGGTCGCGGTCATCGGCACGATTTCATCATCGAACTTGCCTGCCGCCTGGCCGGCTGCGGTCCGCATCTGCGAGCGGAAGCCATATTCATCCTGCCGGTCGCGGCTGATGCCGTAGCGCTTGGCAACCACCTCGGCGGTCTGCAGCATCGGCATGTAAACGGTGGGGTGCATGGCCACGAGCGAGGGATCGGCGCCAACCCGCATCTTGTCGTTCTGCACCATCGAGATCGAATCGATGCCCGCGCCTATGGTAATGGTCATCCCATCGACGATGATCTGCTTGGCGGCTGTCGCCACCGCCATCAGGCCGGACGCGCACTGCCGGTCGAGCGACATGCCGGACACGCTCACCGGCAGCCCGCCGCGCAACAGGGCGGTGCGCGCAATATTGCCGCCCTGCACGCCCTGCTGAAGCGCGGCGCCCATCACCACATCATCAACCTCGTCACCCTCCAGCCCGGCTCGCTTCACCGCATGGGCAATGGCGTGGCCGCCAAGCGTGGGCGAAGGCGTGTTGTTGAAGGCGCCGCGGTAGGCGCGGCCGATGGGGCTGCGGGCGGTGGAGACGATAACGGCTTCGCGCATGGGAAATCCTTTCGGGCGATACGTGTTCAGGCAAGATACTGGAGGGTTATCCATTCCGCGACCAGCGCCGGCCGCTCTGCGCCTTCGATCTCCACAGTCACGGCCACCAGCGACTGGAAGCCGCCATCGGACCGCCGGGTGAAATCGGTGAGGGTGAAGCGGCCGCGTACCCTGCTGCCGGATTTTACCGGGCTCATGAAGCGCACCTTGTTGAGCCCGTAATTCACCCCCATGCCAACGCCTTCAAGCATCGGCATGGCGCCCGCTGCCATCACCGAGAGCAGCGACAGGGTGAGATAGCCATGCGCGATGGTGGTGCCGAACGGCGTGGCGGCAGCGCGCTCCGGATCGACATGGATGAACTGGTGGTCGCCGGTCACCTCGGCAAAGGCATTGATCCGCGCCTGATCGACCAGCACCCAGTCGGAAACGCCGAGCTCGCTGCCGATGGCGGCTTCATATTCTTCGATGCTGAGCGCCGGCCGCATCACTCACTCTCCAATGCCTTGTTCAGGCCTTGCCCCTTGGGCTTGGCCAAAGCCTCCGTCAATGTCCGTATCAATGGCCGCCGGCCTCGCCGTGCGCGGGCATCTCAATCACCGGCCGGGGGTCGATCATCGTGCCATCGGGTGCTGCGGTGAAAGTGGTCTGGGTCGGATAGGCAAATTCTACACCCAGCTCGGCGAACCGGCGGATGATGCCCATCGCAACATTATGGCGACGCGCCGCCATTTCGTTGAAATCCGCCGTCTCGGCAAAAAACACCAGCTCGAAATCGATGGAGGAGGCCCCGAAGCCGCTCCAGAACGCCCGGTCGAACCGCACGCCCGGCACCGCATCCACCACCGCCTGCAGATGCGCCGGCAGCGCCTCCAGAACATCGGGCGGGGTCTGGTAGGTGACCCCTAGCGGCTGCACGATCCGCCGCTCTTCAATGCGCTTCAGGTTGCTCACTTCCTGGCCGAGAAGCTGGGTGTTGCCCACGATAAGCTGCTCGCCTGAAAGCAGGCGGATGCGCACGGTTTTCAGCCCTATCGCCTCAACCTTGCCGGTGTTGAGGCCGAACTGGATGGTCTCGCCCACCCGGAATGGCCGGTCGAACAGGATGGCAATGGCAGCAAACAGATCGGAGAATATCCCCTGCGCTGCCAGGCCGATGGCGATGCCGCCCACACCCAGGCCGGCAACCAGCGCGGTCACGTTCACACCCAGATTGTCGAGCACCAATATGGCGGCGATAATCCAGACCGTGACATTCACCAGCACCCGGATCACCCCGATGGCACTGGCATAGCCGGCAGGATCTTCGCTTGCCCCGGCGCGGCGATCAACCATCGCCAGCACGATCTCGCGCACCCAGATCGCGCCCTGCACGGCGCTGCTGATCACAAACAGGAAATCGATGAACGAACTGAGCGGCCCCGGCGGCGCCACTACATGAATGACCAGATAGGCCGCCAGCGCCGCAATGAACGGCGTGCGGGTGCGCTGTATGATGCGGGCTGCAAAACCGCGCCAGCTGGTCACATCGCGGTCGCAGCCCAGCACGCGCACCAGGCCCGTGCGCAGCAGCACGAAAATCCCGTAAAGCCCGACACCTATGGCTACCGCCAGCAGTGCATCGCTACTGTCGTTGCGCAGCCAGCCGAAGGTCTCGCCGGTCATCGTCTCGATCTGCTGCGGGAGCGACTTCACGGCCGCGCCGACCTTTACCGGCGCCTGCGGATCGGCTGCGAACATCGGCACCCTCATGCCGGCACCGCGGCTTCGAGCGCCGGCAGCAGCCAGTCCGGGCGCAGCAGTTCGGCCGGGTCCGTGCCCAGCAACAGCGGCGCCGCCGCCGCTTCCAGCCGCAGATGGGCGATCGCCCTGCCCTCCACCACAGCACCGCGCAGGCTGCCGACCACCCGCCCGTCCGAATCGCGGAGCTGGCCGTCGACGGTTTCTATGCCGGCGAGCTTCATTGGCACCAGCCGGCGGCGCACCCGGTCGCGGTGGTGCATGCGGGCGGTATTTTCCTGACCCACATAACAGCCCTTGGTGAAGCTCACTCCGTTCAACAGGTCGGCCCCGGTTTCCAGCCAGAGCAGCTCATCATGGCCGATCTCGGCGGCCTCCGCGATGCCCAGCGCCACCCGGTGCGCCCGATAGGCCTCCGCCCCGCATGGCAGCCCGGCGGCATCGGCAGCCGCCGCCAGCCAGCGCGTGCCAAGTGCCGAGCTTCGCGGATCGAGGGGAGAATCGGCGGGAGGGGTCTGCCAATCGGCCAGCACCGCCAGCGCCGGCTCCATCGCCAGCGTAACCGCCTTGCGCATCCGGTAGAGCGTCAGCCGCCGCAGCAGCGCCTCTGCCTGGCCGGCATCCACATCGAGGAACACGCTCTCCGGCTCGTCGGCGCGTGCGTGCACCAGCATGGTGAACAGCGCCTTGCCCTGCGGGCTGAGCAGCCCGGCATAGAGCGGGTGCGCAGGCGCCAGCGCCTGCATGTCCTGGGTGAGCAGGCCTTGCAGAAAGGCGGTAGCGTCGCTGCCGGCAACGCGGATGAGCGCCCGGTCTTTAAGCATGTATCTGGTCATGCGAGGGGGTTTAGCGCACCGGCTCGCGAATCGCCAAATCATCCGCCTCCGGCTTGACTTGGGGAGCACCGCCGCCTAGAGGCCGGCGCTTGTTGCGACCGGGCCAAAGCCGCCCGTGCGCCCCTTTTCGCTGGAAGTCCGGACCATGGCCAAGCCGACCACGATCAAGATCAAGCTCGTCTCCACTGCGGACACGGGCTATTATTACGTCACCAAGAAGAACCCGCGCACCCAGACCGAAAAGCTCTCGTTCCGGAAATATGATCCGATCAAGCGGGCGCATGTCGAGTTCAAGGAAGCCAAGATCAAGTAAGCCGATCTGGCCCCCGGCTCTGGCCCCCGAATCTGGCCAGCGCGTGCGACACGCGCGGCCTTTGCAACCGACCCGGTCCAGCATTAGGACAGTGGCTCCCCGGAGACCCTGATGCTGCGCGAAGCCCCCCAACCTCCTGCTGCTCCCGAAGTGCTGGCGCTTATGGCGCTGGCCCATGTGGCTGGAGACGAGGCGCTGGGGCCGCGCTTTCTCGCCCTTTCCGGGCTGGACGCCGCCACATTGCGCGCCCGCGCTTCCGAACCCCAGCTGCTCGCCGAATTGATAGGCTTTCTGGCCGCGAGCGAAACCGATCTGCTGGCCACCGCCCGCGCGCTCGGCGTGAGCCCGGCAGCGCTCGTGCGCGCCGGCGCGGCGCTTGCCGGCTGATGGCACGCCCGCTCCTGATCTGCGATTGCGACGGCGTGCTGCTGCGCTTCGCAGCGCCGTTTACCGATTATCTGCACACCGAACATGCGCTCACCCTCAAGCTGGAGAGCTTTGCATTGGCCGGCAACATGGTCGATGCCAGCGGCGCTGCGGTGCCGTCCACGCGGTTCCCGGCGCTGCTCGATGGCTTTTTTTCCTCCCATATGCCGTTCCAGCCGGCAATCGAAGGCGCGGTGGCGGCGCTCGCCCATATTGCCGCGCATGCCGATGTTGTGGTGCTCACCAATATCGACAGCCACCATGCCGAACGCCGCTCGGGGCTGCTGGCCGCGATCGGCATGCCCTATCAGGTGATCGGCAACCGCGGGCCCAAGGGCGGGCCTATTGCAGCGCTGGTGGCGCGCTTTGCGCCAACACGCGCGCTGTTCATTGATGATCTGCCGCCGCACCATAGTTCGGCCGCCACGCTTGCGCCGGAAGTACACCGGCTGCACATGGTGGCAGAGGCCGAGCTCGGCGGGCTGATTCCAGCGGCCGCCGATGCCCATGCCCGGATCGACACCTGGGCAGAGGCGCTGCCCTATATTGCCCGCGAACTTGGAGTGCCCGCATGACCGATACCCCTGAAACCCGCCTCGAAGCCCTTGGAATCGTGCTGCCCAGCGCAGCCCCGCCACAGGCCAATTACGTGCCCTTCGTGATCACCGGCTGGCAGCTGCACATCGCCGGCCAGATCCCGTTTGCACCCGATGGCACGCTCCTCAAGGGCCGGGTCGGAGACACTATGGACCTGGCCGCCGGCGCCGCCGCTGCGGAGCGCTGCGCCATCGGCGTCATCGCCCAGATGAAGGCAGCACTGGGCGATCTGAAGCTGGTGCGCCGGGTGGTGAAGATGAACGTGTTCGTGGCCTCGGTGCCGGGCTTCACCCAGCAGCCCGAAGTGGCCAATGGCGCGTCCGACCTGATGGTGAAGGTTTTTGGCGATGCCGGCCGCCATGCGCGGGCGGCGGTGAGCGTGGCTGACCTGCCGCGCGGCTGCCCGGTGGAAATCGACGCGATCGTCGAGATCAGCGCCTGAGCGACAGACCGGCCTTTACCGCCCGCATCATCGAAGCCGCATCGGCACTGCCGGCGGCGGACTGGAACCGCTGTGCCGGCACCGGCAACCCGTTTGTCACCCACGCCTTTGTGACAGCGCTGGAGGAATCCGGCTCGGCGTCCGCCCGCACCGGCTGGCAGCCGGCGCATCTTGCGGTGGACGATGCGGAAGGCCAGCTGCAGGGGCTGATGCCGGCCTGGCTCAAATCCCACAGCCAGGGTGAATATGTGTTCGACCACAATTGGGCGGATGCGCTGGAGCGCTCCGGCGGGCGCTATTACCCCAAATTGCAGGCCTGTTCGCCGTTCACGCCCGCCACCGGGCCAAGGCTGCTGGCCACCAGCGACGCAGCCGCCAACGCGCTGATTGAAGCCGCAGAGGGGGTAGCGCACGCCAATGACCTGTCCTCGGTCAACGCCACCTTTCTGCAGCCGGCCGAGCGCGAGCGCTTTGCGGCGCGGGGCTGGCTGCTGCGCTCGGGCGAGCAGTTCCACTGGTTCAACCGCGGCTATGGCAGCTTCGATGATTTTCTGGCCGATCTCGCGTCTGCCAAGCGCAAGAACATCCGCAAGGAGCGCGCCCGCGCGCAGGCCGGGCTGGAGATCGTGCATCTGTCAGGCGCCCAGATTTCCGAGGCGCATTGGGATGCCTTCTGGACGTTTTACCAGGATACCGGCGCCCGCAAATGGGGGCGGCCTTACCTCACCCGCAGCTTCTTCTCGATGGTGGGCGCCAGCATGGGCGACCGGGTGCTGCTGATGCTGGCCATGCGCGCCGGCCAGCCGATTGCCGGCGCGCTGAACTTCGTGGGCGATGATTGCCTGTACGGCCGCTACTGGGGGGCGACCGAGGATGTGCCCTGCCTGCACTTCGAACTCTGCTATTATCAGGCGATAGAATGGGCGATTGCGCGCGGACTTCCGCGTGTGGAGGCGGGCGCGCAGGGGGCGCACAAGCTGGCGCGCGGTTACCGCCCGGTTGAAACGATTTCAGCGCATTACATTACCAACCCCTCGTTCCGCCGCGCCATTGCCGATTTCACGGTGCGCGAGGCGGCCATGATCTCGGCCGATCTGGAGGCGCTCGACATGGCCACGCCTTTCCGCAAGGCCGGTTGATGGCGGGCCGGATGCGACTGCTGGCGGAGCGGCTGGCGCGCGGGCGCCGGGTGCGCCGCACGCTGCCCAACGGTGCTGCGATCATGGTCAGCCCCGATTCGCAGCTCAAATATCTGCGTGGGCAATTCGATGCCGATCTGGTGGCGCTGGCCCGCGACCGGGTGAAGCCCGCAGACATGGTGTGGGATATCGGCGCAAATTGCGGCGTGTTCGCCTTTTCCGCCGGCCATGCGCGGCGGGTGGTGGCCGTGGAGCCGGACCCGTTTCTGGTCGATCTGCTGCTGGCTTCAAGCGCGCTCAATGCCCTGCCGGTGGAAGTGGTGGCCGCCGCAATCGATGAACAGCCCGGCATGGCGACGCTGGTGATCGCCGCGCGCGGCCGCGCGTCGAATCATCTGGAAGGCAGCGGCCATGCCCAGACAGGCGGCGGCCGCAGCCGGCTGAATGTGCCCACACTCACACTCGACATGCTGCTGGACCGGTTCGGCCCGCCAGCGCTGGTGAAGATCGATATCGAAGGGCTGGAGATGGCGGCCCTGCGCGGCGGCGCCCGGCTGCTCGCCGAGGCCAAGCCGCTCCTTTACCTGGAACTGGTGCCGCAGGTGGTGGAGGAATGCCGGGCTCATCTGCACGCTGCCGGCTACCGGCTGCAGCATATGGCGGAAATGAACTGGCTGGCCGAGCCGGCAGACAGTCCGTCCGGCGACGGTATGGTTGCCTCGCCGGCCTGATCAGACCGGCATATTGTCGATAAGCCGGGTGGTGCTCACGGTGCCAGCGGCCATCAGCCGGGCGCCGGGCCGCACATGGTCCAGCAGGTCCAGCGTTTCCCCATCCACCAGCTCGAAATAATCGACCCGCGCAAAACCGGCTTCGGCAAGCGTTACCATGCCCTGTGCGAGCAGCTTGGCCACCGGCACGCCGGCGCGCAGCTCGTCCCGCGCCGTGGCCAGCGCTCGCGGCAGCGCCAGCGCCCGCGCGCGGTCGTCCGGCGCCAGATAGAGGTTGCGCGACGAGAGCGCGAGGCCATCAATATCGCGCACGATCGGCGCGCCCACGATCTCGGTGCCCAGATCGAGATCGGCTGCGATGCGGCGCACGATGGCGAGCTGCTGCCAGTCCTTCTCGCCGAAGATGGCGACATCGGCATGGGCGGCGGCGAGCAGCTTCACCACCACCGTTGCCACCCCATCGAAATGCCCGGGGCGCACCGCCCCGCACAGCACATCGGGCAGGCCGGCCACCCGCACATGGCTGGCAAAGCCGGGCGGGTACATGGTGGCGACATCGGGCGCATAGAGCAGCCGGCAGCCGCTAGCGACCAGCTTGGCGGCATCGCCCGCCTCGTCGCGCGGATAGCGGGACAGATCCTCCCCCTGCCCGAACTGGCGCGGATTGACGAAGATGGAGGCCGCCACGATGTCGGCGCGGGCCAGGCCCTCTGCCACCAGTGCCAGATGGCCGGCGTGGAGCGCGCCCATGGTCGGCACAAAGGCCACCCGGGCGCCGCTGCGCTTCCACGCCTCCACCGCAGCGGTGAGCGCCGCCGGCGTGCGCACGATGGTGAGGCCTTGCGAGGGGGTGGACAAGCCTGTGTCTCCGGTCGGGCCACCTTGCGGCCATGCCTTGGCAATGGGCGGGCCTGTGTGCCAAAGCGGCCGCGCATGCAAGTCCAGCCTACATCCGAACCCGCCCCCGCCCCCGCCGCTTCGGGGCGCCTGCACATCATTGCCTTGGGCAATGAAAAAGGCGGCACCGGCAAATCCACCACCGCTGTCCATATTGGCGTGGCGCTGGCGCTGGCCGGCTTCCGCACCGCACTTATCGACCTTGATACACCCCAGCGCAGTGCCGCGCGCTATCTGGAAAACCGCGCCACCTTTGCAGCCGGTCGCGGGGTGGTGCTGCCGGCGCCTGACCATATTACCATTGCCGAAGGGCCCGATGCGGCGGCCGAGCTGGCACTGCGGCTGGAGCAGGCAGCGGGGATAGACTTCCTTGTCATCGACACACCGGGGCGCGAATCGGCACTTGCCCGCGCCGCCCTTGCCCGCGCCGATACGATCATCACCCCGATCAACGACAGCTTTGTGGATCTCGATCTCATCGGCCAGGTGGAGGGCGAAGATTATAGCGTGGCGCGGCCAGGCTATTATGCAGCCCAGCTTTTCGCGCTGCGCCAGGCCCGCGCGGCCCATGATGGCGGCAAGATCGATTGGGTGGTGCTCCGCAACCGGCTCTCCACGCTCGATGCGCGCAATCGCAAGCGGGTGGGGGCAGCCATCGATTCGCTCGCGAAGCGCACCGGCTTCCGCCAGCTGCCGGGGCTTTCGGAGCGGGTGATCTTCCGCGAATTCTTCCCGCGCGGGCTCACGCTGCTTGACCGCGAGATGATCGAGGACTTCAGCCTGAGCCATGTCGGCGCCCGGGCGGAGCTGCGCGCCTTGATTGCGGGGTTGAACCTGCCGGGCTGGGACCCGGCGAGGCTACCCGGCTGATGTGGCTGATCGCTGCCCTGCTGGCGCTGCTGCTATGGTGGCAATGGGGGCGCGACCGGCGCGCGCTGGCCGGCGCAAGGCGGCTTCTGGGGCTGGGGCAGAATGCGGACCGGGACGGTATCGAAGCCGCGTTTCGAAGCCGGCTGCGTTCCGCGCATCCCGATGCCGGCGGCACCAACCAGGACACCCGCGAGCTGACCATGGCGCGCGCGCTGCTGCTTGCAGAGATCGACCGGCGAGACCGCCAGGCGTAGCTGGCTGTTAACATGACTGTGCGAGGCAGACCGCCCGCCTTCTGGAGTGCCTGATGATGACACATGATTTCCATGCCACCGCGCTCAGGGAGTATGACATTCGCGGCGTGGTCGGCAAAACGCTGGGCGAGGCCGATGCCCGCGCCATCGGCCGCAGCTTCGGCACTCTGGTGGTGCGCGCCGGGGGCCGCACCGTGGCCGTGGGGCGCGACGGGCGGGAGAGTTCGCCAGCACTGCAGGCAGCACTTGTCGAGGGGCTGAAGGCCGCCGGAATCGAGGCGGTTCAGGTGGGCATGGGGCCAACGCCGATGCTCTATTACAGCGTGTATGCGCTGGGTGCCGATGGCGGCATCATGGTGACCGGCAGCCACAACCCGCCGGATTGGAACGGCTTCAAGATGATGCTGGCGGACCGGCCCTTCTTCGGCGCCGACATCCGCACGCTCGGCACCATGGCCGCGGCGGGGGATTGGGCAAGCGGCGAAGGCAGCGCCCGCGACGAGCCGATGGCGGACCGCTATCTGGACAGGCTGTTGAAGGACTTTGCGCCGCCGCCCTTCACCATCGCGTGGGACTGTGGAAACGGCGTGGCAGGGCCGATTGTGGAGGCGCTGGTGAAGCGCCTGCCCGGCACCCACCATGTGCTGTTTGCCGATGTGGATGGCAGCTTTCCCAACCACCACCCGGACCCGACCGAGGAACGCAACCTGGCCGACCTGAAGCGCGTGGTCGCGGAGAAGGGATGCGACTTCGGCGTGGCGTTTGATGGTGATGCAGACCGGCTGGGCGCGGTGGACGGCGAAGGCCGGGTGGTATGGGGCGACCAGCTGCTCTCGATCCTCGCCGAGCCGGTTTTGCAGGCGTTGCCGGGCGCCACCATCATTGCCGATGTAAAGGCCAGCCAGGCCTTGTTCGACCGGATCGAGGCGCTGGGCGGCACCCCGCTGATGTGGAAGACCGGGCACAGCCTGATCAAGGCCAAGATGAAAGAAACCGGCAGTCCCTTGGCGGGCGAAATGAGCGGCCATATCTTCTTCGGCCATGATTGGTACGGCTTTGATGATGGCATCTATGCCGCCATCCGCCTGATCGGCGCAGTGGCGGCAATGGGTGGATCGTTGACCGCGCTCAAGAGCGCGATGCCCGAGATGGTGAACACCCCGGAGCTTCGTTTCCAGGCCGGCGAGACCCGCAAGTTCGAGGTGGTCACCGAAGTGCTCGCCGCGCTGAAAGCCGAAGGCGCGCGGGTGGACGAGACCGACGGCGCCCGGGTAATGCGGCCCGATGGCTGGTGGCTGCTGCGCGCCTCCAACACCCAGGATGCGCTGGTGGCGCGCGTGGAAGCAACCGATGAAGCCGCGCTGGCAAGGCTGCGGGGCGAGCTGGAATCCGCCCTCACCGCTGCCGGAATCGGGACCGATGTAATCGGCCACTAAGGCGCATTTGCACCAGCTTTGTTGCAGTGCAGCATTTATCCCTTGAACTGCCGTCCCGGATGCATTATGTTGCACCGCACAATGACACAGTATCGGGACAGAAACCTTGACCGACAAGAACGATAGGAAAGGCAGGACCAGCACGCCGCGCAGGCCCGTGAAAGCGCGGCTGAAGCGGGCAGTGGCGGGCAGGCCCATAGTGGCGGCGGCAACTGCTGCAACCGTCATCAAGGCAGCAACTCCGGTCGCTGCAAAGGCAACGGCAGCTGTGGAAAAGCCGGTGACGGCCAAGGTACCTCGCGTGCCCGCAGCTGCTAAAAAAGCAGTCGCTGCAAAACCCGCAAAGCCAATGCTCGCAAAGGCTGCAATCGCTCCGGCGCCAGTGTCGGCACCGGCCAAACCCGTGTCTCCGGTAGCGGCAAAGCCGGCGCCGGCACCGAATAATACCCGTACTTCCCCTCCCATTCGAAAGGATAATCCCATGGCTACCGCATTTGAAACCACCAAGGACACCGTGAAGGCAACCACCGCCCAGCTCAACCAAAGCGCCGAAGCCGCCATGAAAAGCAGCAAGGCCGCCCTTGAGCAGATGACCGAAAAGTCGCGTGAAGCGATGGAAACCAGCATGAAGTCGATGGACGAACTGGCCGATCTCGCGCGCGGCAATGTGGAAGCCGCCATCGCCTCGGCGCGCGCTGCCACCACCGGCCTCGAGCAGGTTGCTGCCCATGTGACCGAAGCATCGCGCAAGGGTTTCGAGGAAGCCTCGACCATCGCCAAGTCGATGTCGTCGGCCAAGACCCCGAACGAACTGATGCAGCTTCAGTCCGATTTCGCCAAGGCGCAGTTCGATGCGACCGTCGCGGAAATGTCGAAGATGACCGAAATGCTGATGAAGATCAGCGGCGACATCTTCGAGCCGATGCAGAACCGGATGGCGATCGCCACCGACAAGATGAAGACGCTCATCACGCCGAAGTAAGCCCTTGGGAGCTGGCTCCCCTGGAACCGGCCTGAACGAGCTTCGGGAAAGAGGGGCGGTGGCAGTAATGTCGCCGCCCCTTTTCTGTTGGCGGGCCAGGCCGTATATTAAGGCTCAAGCATCCGGGCCCGCCCGGAACCAGACCC
>JBBQIP010000010.1:0-24386 GCA_038325045.1 Sphingomonadales bacterium | reverse complement strand
AGGCCCCAGACCCCATCATCGGATCCGCGCCCAGAGCCCGCAGCAGCCGTAAAAGCGACTGATTATATCTGGGGTCTGGGGCCTGCGGCCCCAGCCGCCGGAGGCATACCTATCCCCGCAGCGCGCCAGCCACCAGCTTGTGCAGCTTGGATTGCAGCTGGCCATTCCCCGCAACAATCTCCCGGCGCGCAACCATGGCCTCGCCGCCGCGGTAATCGGTCACGAAACCGCCAGCTTCCTTCACCAGCAATATGCCGGCAGCCACGTCCCATTCCGAAAGCCCTTCTTCCCAGAAGCCATCGAAGCGCCCGGCGGCCACCCAGGCCAGATCGAGTGCTGCCGCGCCGAAGCGGCGTACGCCGGCCACTTCGGGCATCACTGCGGACAGCGTTTTCAGGAAACCGGGAGCATCGCCATGGCCTTTGTAGGGCACGCCGGTCGCCACCACGCAATCGGCCATGTCGCGCCGGGCGGAGACCCGCAGCCGGCGGTCGGACAGCCAGGCCCCGCGGCCCTTCTCGGCCCAGAAGCTTTCACCGGTTAGCGGCTGGTGGATGAGGCCGGCCACCACTTCGCCGTTCACTTCGGCGGCGATCGAGATGGCGAAATGCGGCATGCCGTGAAGGAAGTTGGTGGTGCCGTCGAGCGGATCGACTATCCAGCGCGAGTTGCTGTCTGCGCCGGCGCTGGAGCCGCCTTCCTCAAGCGTCAGCCCCCAATCGGGGCGGGCGTGGGAGAGCACTTCGACAATCGCTGCCTCGGCCGCGCGGTCGGCGTTCGATACGAAATCGGCGGGGCCCTTGCGGCTGACCTGCAAGGCATCAACCTCGCCGAAATCCCGGCGCAGGCGCGGTGCGGCCTTGCGCGCCGCCTTTTCCATCATGGTGATGAGCGAGGAGGTGAGCGCCACGCGCGCTATTCCGCCCGGCGCAGATATTCGCGCCCATAGGTATCCACCACGATCCTGGTGCCGGCATTGATGAACGGCGGCACCATTACCCGCACGCCGTTTTCAAGGATGGCGGGCTTGTAGGAGGAGCTTGCGGTCTGGCCCTTCACCACTGCCTCGGTCTCGGCGATCACTGCCTCGATCTGGTCGGGAAGCTGCACCGAGATGGGCTTTTCGTCATAGAGTTCCATTGCCACGTCCATACCGTCCTGCAAAAAGTCCGCCGCCTCGCCCAGCAGGTCCTTCTGCATTGAAATCTGGTCGTAATTTTCCTTGTCCATGAAGGTGAGCGTATCACCATCGGCAAACAGGAACTGAAAATCGCGCACGTCCAGCCGCACCTTTTCCACCGTTTCGGCCGAGCGGAAGCGCTCGTTGGTCTTGCGGCCATCCATCACATTTTTCATTTCCACCTGCATATAGGCGCCGCCCTTGCCGGGCTGGGTGTGCTGGATCTTGGCGACCTTCCACAGCCCGCCATCCCATTCGAGGATGTTCCCGGGGCGGATTTCGGTGGCGTTTATCTTCATGGCGAGCAGGCTTTCAATTCGGGTGTCCGGCGAGCGGCCTTAGCCGCTC
Source organism: Sphingomonadales bacterium (assembly GCA_038325045.1). Classification (GTDB taxonomy): domain Bacteria; phylum Pseudomonadota; class Alphaproteobacteria; order Sphingomonadales; family Sphingomonadaceae; genus Sandarakinorhabdus. The sequence continues at coordinate 22,858 of JBBQIP010000010.1, read as the reverse complement.
AGGCGTCGCCTGCCAACTGGCGCGCCCGCAAAGCCTCATGGTGGGCAGTGCTGCGCGCCGCCACAACCAGCGCCAGCAGCATGAGCGCGGCACCCGCCAGAAAGGGGCTGGAAACGCCCAGCCCGGCATATAAAACCCCCGATATTGCCGGGCCGATGATGCGCCCACCCGAACTCGCGCCCTGGGTAAGGCCGTTGATCAGCCCCCGGTCACGGTCCTCGGTGGTTTCCGAAACCATCGATTGATAGGCAGGGCTGAACAGCCCGACACCAAGCGCGATCACCGCCAGCGCCGCCAGCACCTCGGCGGTGCCGGCGCGCTCCTCCAGCCCTACCAGCGCCAGCCCGGCCATGCCGGCAGCATAGGCGAGCGTGCCAGCCAGCATAACCTTGCGCGAGCCGAACCGCCGCGCCAGCGGGGCAGCGCCGCCACCTTGCAGGAGCACCGAGATCGAACCGATCAAAGCAAAGCACAGCCCCACCGAACGAGGCCCCCAGCCTAGCCTGTCTTCGGCGAAAAGTGCGAAAGTTGTCTCCATCATCGCTGCCCCGCCGATCACCAGCGCCGTTACCGCCATCAACCCCAGCACCTCAGGCTTGGCGGCGAGCACCTCGCGCATCGTGGGGCCGCCGCCGGCATCCTTCACGGCCTGCCGCCGGCTCCGGTCGAGGCTCTCGGGCAATTTCACGACAACCAGTATCACCGCCACCGCGCAGGTGGCGGCGGCCACATAGGCCACGGTCACGAAATCGGCTGGCTGCGGCACATCGCCGGCCACCAGCCCGCCTATGGCCGGGCCAAAAATGAAGCCCATGCCAAAGGCTGCCCCCAGCAGGCCGAATACGCGGGGCCGGTCGCGGCCCTCCACAATGTCTCCTGCATAGGCAAAGGCGACCGCGATGTTGCCCGCCATCAGCCCGCCGAACAGCCGCGCGGCACCCAGCCACCAGATGCTGGTCGCTTCCGCCATGATGAAATAGCTGAGCATGATCCCGAACAGCGAGGCGATAAGCGCCGGGCGCCTGCCGAACCGATCCGAAAACCGGCCCCAGAGCGGCGAACCGATGAGCTGCCCTGCCGAATAGGCACCCAGCGCCACGGTAATAAGTTCTGGCCCGGCGCCCAGCGTGCGGCCCCAGAAAGGAAACACCGGCAGCACCACGCCAAAGCCCATCAGGCCGATGAACACCGCCATAAGCAGCGGCAGCAGCTTGCCAATCGGCAGCGGCTGGGGCGCGGGCGCAGTGGAGGAAGCATTCATCTGTAAGCCCTTATCAGCCGCCGGCGGAACAACGACTGTGGCGCAGCGCCTCGCTGCCTGATGGTCATTCCACCCACATGGCCGCCGCCGGGTAGCTGGCGACCATCGCCTGCGCCTCCTCCCATGGCAACAGCGTCCAGCGCAACGCTTGCTTGCCGGCCAGCAGCACCGGCATCGCCTTTGGGTGCACCGCTGCCACCAGCGGGTTGGGCGCAGTGGTGAGCATGGCGAACACCGCACCATCGTCCAGCGGCCGCCACACCCCGGCGGCGGCGAACACCGGCTGGTCGCTTATGCCGAACCAGCGCGCACGCTTGGCGCCGGCCTCCCCTTCCCATTCGCAAAAACGGGTCATCGGAATCAGGCAGCGGCGTTCGGGGTTGGCCAGCGCGCCGCGCCAGAACGGGCTTTCGAGGTTGCGCACATTGGTCACCGGCCCCGATGCGCCCTTTGGCCCGGGCCAGCCCCATTCCATCAACCGGGCGCCGCCTGCGGTGAGCACAAGCCCGGGCCGGCGCGGAAACATCTCGTGCGGCAGGTTGAGCCCGGAGAGTGCCACATCGGTGAGCCCGAATGTCGCAGCGACCTCGGCACTGGATGCCTGCAACTGGAAGCGGTTGCACATGACCTGCCTTACAGTTGAGATGGAGGACGGCCCTCGCTATATAGCGGTTTCGGGCGGCCCGCCATCGGCCGCCTTTTTGCGTTGGAGTGGCGGAAACACCGCACCGTAGCTGCTGAGAGACCTGACTGATGTCCATTGCCCCGGTCATGCCCGTTTACGCCCGTTCCGAGGTGGAGCCGGTGCGCGGCGAAGGTTGTTACCTCTATGATGCGCAGGGGCGCGAGTGGCTGGATTTCGCCAGCGGCATCGCGGTCAACATCCTTGGCCATGGCCACCCGCATCTGGTGGGCGCTATCCAGAAGCAGGCGGCCACGCTGATGCACACTTCCAATCTGTACAAGGCCCCCGGCCAGGTGGCGGTGGCGGAGCGGCTGGTGGCGCTCACCTTTGCCGATACGGTGTTCTTCACCAACAGCGGGGCGGAGGCGATCGAGTGCGCGATCAAGACCGCGCGGGTGTTCCACCACGCCGGTGGCGCGCCGGAGCGCAGCCGCATCCTCACCTTTTCAAACGCTTTTCATGGCCGGACGATCGCCACCATAGCGGCCACCAACCAGCCCAAGATGCGCACCGGGTTCGAGCCGCTGCCGGACTGGTTCGATGTGCTGCCCTTCGATGATCTGGAGGCGGTGAAGGCCGCCATCACGCCCGAAATCGGCACCATATTGGTGGAGCCAGTGCAGGGCGAAGGCGGCATCCGCCCCGCCAGCCCGGCGTTTCTGAAAGGCCTGCGCGCGCTTGCGGACGAGCACGGCCTGATGCTGATATTCGATGAAGTACAGTGCGGTGTCGCCCGCACCGGCCGGATGTTCGCGCATGAACATTACGGGGTAACGCCCGATATCATGGCGATAGCCAAGGGCATCGGCGGCGGCTTTCCGGTGGGCGCCTGCCTTGCCACCGAGCATGCGGCGCGCGGCATGGTGGCAGGCACGCACGGCAGCACCTATGGCGGCAATCCGCTCGCCATGGCCGCCTGCATGGCAGTGCTCGATATCGTGGCCGAGCCGGCATTTCTGGCGCAGGTCAACGACAGCAGCCGCCGGCTGGTGGCAGCGCTGGAGCAGATGATCCCCAACCATGACGCGATTTTCGATAGCGTGCGCGGCCTGGGGCTGATGCTGGGGCTGAAGCTGAAGACCGACAGCCGCGCCTTTGTGAACCACGCCCGCAGCCACGGCCTCCTCGCGGTTGCCGCGGCCGATAATGTGGTGCGGCTGCTGCCCCCGCTGATCATCGAGGATCATCATATCCACGAATGTGTATCGAAACTTTCGGCCGCAGCGGCCGATTTCGCGGCCCCGGCCGCGGCCTGAAGGAAGCGCAATTGCCCCATTTCCTCGATCTCGCCAGCGCAGGTGCGGCGGGCCTCCGCGCCATTCTGGACTGCGCCCACCAGCGCAAGGCGGCCCGCGCCGGCATGCCCAAGGGGGCAGCGGACAGCGATGCGCCGCTCGCCGGCCACAGCCTCGCCCTGATCTTTGAAAAGCCGAGCACCCGCACCCGCTTCAGCTTTGCGCAGGCCATGCGCCAGCTGGGCGGAGACAGCATCACCGTATCGGCGTCTGAAATGCAGCTTGGCCGGGGCGAGACGGTGGAGGACACCGCGCGGGTGCTCAGCCGCATGGTCGATGCGATCATGCTGCGCGCCAACAACCATGCCACCCTTGAGGCTCTGGCCGGCAAATCCGCAGTGCCGGTCATCAACGGCCTTACCGATATCAGCCACCCCTGCCAGGTGCTTGCCGATATCCTCACCTATGAGGAACATGCCGGCCGGCCGGTCAAAGGCTCGTGCTGGGCATGGCTGGGCGATGGCAACAACATGGCAAACAGCCTTATCGAAGCCGCCAGCGTGCTGGAGTTCGACCTGCGACTGGGCGTGCCGCACGGCTATGACCCCGATGCAGCGGTGATGGCCACTGCGGGCGCGCGCGGCGGCAGCATAGATCTGGTGCGCTCCGCCGCTGCGGCTGTTGCCGGCGCCGATGTGGTGGTGACCGATACCTGGGTGAGCATGGGGCAGGACGACAGCAAGGCCAAGATGGAGGCAATGATGCCCTTTCAGGTCGATGCAGCACTGATGGAGCGGGCAGCGCCCGGCGCCATCTTCCTCCACTGCCTGCCTGCCCACCGCGAGGAGGAGGTGACCGCCGAAGTCATCGACGGACCCCGTTCGCTGGTGTGGGAGGAAGCCGAAAACCGCCTCCATGTGCAAAAGGCGATCCTGCTCTGGTGCCTGGGGCGGCTGTGAGCGACAGCCAGCAGGAACCCGCCCCGCTGCGCGAAGGGCTGGCACCGAACCTCGATGCCAACATCGGCTTTTCGGTGCAGACGCGCGATGTGCGCGGCCGGCTGGTGCGGCTGGATGCCAGCCTGAACGCCATTTTGGCAGCGCACGCCTATCCGGCACCGCTCGCAGCGCTGCTTGCCGATGCGCTGGTAACCACCGCGCTGATCGGCGGCACGCTGAGGGATGATGGCGGCGGCCTAACCCTGCAGGCGCAGGGCAAGGGGCCTATCGACCTTCTGGTGTGCGACTGGAATGCTGGCCAGCTGCGCGGCTATCTGCACGGCGATGACACAACCCCGGCAGGCGACCTTTCCGCCATGTTCGGCACCGGCCACCTCGCGGTCACGCTCGACGCGACCGAGGCCAACGAACGCTACCAGGGCATCGTGCCGCTGGAGGGCGCCGGCATTGCGGCCGCCATCGAGCAATATTTCCGCAGTTCCGAGCAAATCCCCACGCTCATCCGCACCGGCCTGTCGGGCAGCGCCGAGACCGGCTGGTTCGCCAGCGGCCTGCTGCTGCAATATCTGCCGCGCGGCGAAGATGGCCTGAGCCGCCGCTTTGCCGATGATGACGGCACCCCCGAGCCGGCCGACTGGCAGCATATCCGCGCGCTCATCGATACCCTGGGCCCGGCCGAGCTCGCCGACCCGGAGCTTGGCGCCGATGCGCTGCTCTGGCGGCTGTTCCACGAGGAAGAGGTGCGGCTGTTCCCTGCCGCAACCCCGCAGCGCGGCTGCCGCTGTTCGCCCGCCCATATCGAGACAGTTCTGGGCCGCTTTCCCGAAGCCGAGCTTGCCGATATGCGCGGGGAAGACGGCGCCATAGGGGTGGACTGCCAGTTCTGCGCGCGCACCTTCCGCATCCATGTCTGAAGCGCCGCTCGCGGTCATCCTGCTGTCGGGCGGGCTCGATTCCACCACGGCGGCGGCACTGCTGAAGGCGCAGGGCTTCCGGCTGCTGGCGCTCACCATCGATTACAACCAGCGCCACCGGGTGGAGCTGGCGCACGCCGCCCTTGTGGCCAAGGCGCTGGGCGTGGAGCGCCACATCACCCTGCCGCTCGATCTGCGCGGCTTTGGCGGCTCGGCGCTCACCGCCGATATCGATGTGCCCAAGGGCGGCGTGGAGCCCGGCATCCCGGTTACCTATGTGCCGGCGCGCAACTCCATCTTCCTGGCGGTAGCGCTCGGCTGGGCAGAGGCGGCGGGCGCGCGCGATTTGGCCATCGGTGTCAACGCCGTCGACTATAGCGGCTACCCCGATTGCCGGCCCGAGTTCATCCAGTCGTTCGAGGCGATGGCGAATGCCGCCACCCGCGCCGGCAGCGAAGGCACGCACTTCAAGGTCCACACGCCGCTGGCGGCCATGAGCAAGGCCGATATCGTGCGCGCGGCCATGGCCGCCGGCGCGCCGGTTGCGCTCACCTGGTCCTGCTATGATCCCGGCCCCGATGGCCGGCCCTGCGGCCTGTGCGACAGCTGCCGGCTGCGCGCGAAAGGCTTTGCGGAGGCCGGAACCCCGGACCCGGCGCTATGAGCTATGCGGTGAAAGAGCTGTTCCTCACGCTCCAGGGGGAAGGCGCGCAAACCGGCCGGCGGGCGGTGTTCCTGCGCTTTGCCGGCTGCAACCTGTGGTCAGGCCGCGAGGCAGACCGGGCGAGCGCCGTCTGCACCTTTTGCGATACGGACTTTGTGGGCACGGACGGCCCCGGCGGCGGTAAGTTCGGCTCGCCCGAGGCGCTGGCGGCAGCGGCTGCCGCCTGCTGGGGCGAAGACCCTGCACACCGGCTGGTCGTGTGCACCGGCGGCGAGCCGCTGCTCCAGCTAGGTCCGCCGCTCATCGCCGCCCTGAAGGCGCAAGGATTTGAGATCGCCGTCGAGACCAATGGCACGCTGGTGGCTCCGCCGGGCATCGACTGGATCTGCGTGAGCCCAAAGGCCGATGCACCCCTCAAACAGCTGCGCGGCAACGAATTGAAGCTGGTATTCCCGCAGGCAAAAGCGATGCCCGCCCGGTTCGAGAGCCTCGATTTCCAGCACTTCTTCCTGCAGCCCATGGACGGCCCGGATCAGGCCGCCAATGTTCAGGCCGCGATTGCCTGGTGCCTTGAAAACCCGCCCTGGCGCCTAAGCCTGCAAACCCACAAGCTCACAGGGCTTCCCTAGCCGCGCCCCCGGTAGCCGGGCACGCCCTGGTCCGGCAGCCAAAGCCCTGCGGGTGCGAGGCCGGACTGCCAGAACACATCGATGGGGATGCCGCCGCGCGGATACCAATAGCCGCCGATCCGGAGCCATTGCGGCGCCATTTCCCGCACCAGCCGCTGGCCGATCCCCACGGTCACCGCCTCATGAAAGCCGGCGTGGTTGCGGAAGCTGCCGAGCCAGAGCTTCAATGCTTTCGATTCGACAATCGTCGCGTCCGGCACATAATCTATCACCAGATGCGCAAAATCCGGCTGGCCCGTGACCGGGCAGAGCGAGGTAAACTCCGGCACCGCAAACCGCACCAGATAGACAGTTCCCGGATGCGGATTGGCCGGAAAATCCAGCACCGCCTCATCGGGCGAAGCCGGCAGGCCCGACATCTGGCCAAGGTGCAGGGGTTCGGTCATCGGCTGTCCATCGCTAACATGTCACTTCCGTTGATGACATGGCCGCTCGGCGTGCCTATGTCACCCCCAACGCATAACGCCCTTGACGGAGCGCAGACAATGAACCTTCTGGTCAGCACTGAATGGCTGGCGGCCGAACTTGGCAAGAGCGATCTCAGGGTGATCGACGCCAGCGTTTTCCTGCCGCAGCATGCCCGCAACGCGGCTGAGGAATTCGAGGCCGCGCATATCCCCGGCGCGGTGTTCTTCAACCTGTCCGATGTGTCCGACAGCAATTCGCCGCTGCCCTATATGCTGCCAAGCGCCGAGAAATTCGCCAGCCGGATGCAGGCGCTCGGGCTGGGCGATGGCAGCCGGATCGTGGTCTATGACAACAGCCCGCTGCGTTCGGCTGCGCGGGCATGGTGGATGCTCACCCTGTTCGGCGCGCACCAGGTGGCAATCCTCGATGGCGGCTTTGAAAAGTGGCGCGCCGAGGGCCGGCCCACCGAGAGCGGCAAGCCGGTGGTCCGCCACCGCCATTTCACCACCTGGGCGGATACCAGCATGGTTCGCACCATGGCGCAGGTGACCGAAAATCTGCGCAGCAAGGACGCGCTGGTGGTCGACGCCCGCCCGCAAAGCCGCTTCACCGGCGCCGATCCGGAGCCGCGCGCCGATATGCGCTCAGGCCACATCCCCGGCTCGGTCAACCTGCCGCACAACCAGCTGTTCAACGAAGATGGCACCTATAAATCGAAAGAAGCGATTGCCGCCGCCTTTGCCGAAGCCGGTGTGGATTTCTCCAAGCCGCTCATCGCCAGCTGCGGCTCGGGCACCACGGCCAGCGTCATCGCTTTTGCCGCCGCTGTCATCGGCCATCCCGATGTCGCCATTTATGATGGCAGCTGGGCGGAATGGGGCGCCTCTGCCACCAATCCTGTCGTCACTGGCGGCTGAAGCAGCGCAATGGCCCGACGGCAACCGCCGCCCGATCTTGCGGGCCTGAAGCCCGATACGCGGCTGGTGAGCGCCGGCCGCGGACCGGAGCGTTCCGGCCGCTACGTAAACCCGCCGGTCGCCCGCGCCTCCACCATCCTGTTCAATACCCTGGCCGAGCTTGATGCCGCCATCGCGGCGCCGGACGACGGGCTATATTACGGCCGGCGCGGCACACCGGGCATCTGGGCACTTGAGGAAGCGCTGGCGGGGCTGGAGCCCGGAGCAGCCGGCGCCCGGCTTTACCCCTCCGGCGTGGCGGCAATCTCGACCGCGCTCATGGCCGTGCTCCGCACCGGCGATGATCTGCTGATCACCGACACTGCGTATGAGCCGAGCCGCCTGTTCGCCGATCAGACCCTGGCGCCGCTCGGCATCGCCACCCGCTATTTCGATCCGCGCACCGCCGATATCGCCGCGCTGTTCCGGCCCAACACCCGCGCCGTGCTGCTGGAAAGCCCCGGATCACTCACCTTCGAGCTGCACGATCTGCCCGCCATTACCGCCGCCTGCCGCAGCGCAGGCGTTACCTCGATCATCGACAATACCTGGGCCACGCCGCTCCGGCTGCAACCGCTCGCGCTGGGCTGCGACATGGCGGTGCAGGCGCTCACCAAATATGTGGGCGGCCATTCCGATCTTATGATGGGCGCGGTCACTGCCACGCCCGCGCTCTGGGCGCGGCTCAACCGGGCGCACTACCGCTTCGGCATGTGCGTCTCGCCCGATGATGCCGCACTGGCGCTGCGCGGCTTGCGCACGCTGGGGCTGCGGCTGGCCCGGCACGAGGCAAGCGCGCTCACCATCGCCCGCTGGCTGGAAGGCCACCCCAAGGTGGCGCAGGTGCTGCACCCGGCCCTGCCCTCCCACCCGGATCATGCGATATTCGGCCGCGATTTTTCCGGCGGCACCGGGCTGTTCTCGGTGGTGTTGAAGGCCCCGGGGCGCGCTGCACTCGCGCCGATGCTCGATAGCCTGCACCATTTCGGCATGGGCTTTTCCTGGGGCGGCTATGAATCGCTGGCGCTGCCAGTGGAGCTTACCGGCTGCCGCAGCCTGCCGCAGGCGCCGCTTCCCGGCGCCTTGGTGCGGCTTTCGATAGGCCTTGAAGACCCGGCCGATCTGATGGCCGATCTGGAAGCCGGGCTGGCACGCCTGCCCTAGGGTCAGGCCTCCGCCGGATTTGACAATCCGCGCCGCCCTGCCTAGCCCTTGGGCCTACCCGACATCGTTGCGTCTGGCGGCCAGCTGGCGCTTTTCACCCGCTCGCCTTCAGGGAGCAGCGCTTTAATGAACTTTGAAACCGCCATATCACTGGGCGTCTATTTCGTGCTGATGCTCGGCATAGGGCTTTATGCGTGGCGAAAATCGACCAGCAGCGTGTCCGATTTCATGCTGGGCGGCCGCCAGCTGCCGCCGGCCGTGGCAGCGCTTTCGGCCGGCGCATCGGACATGAGCGGCTGGATGCTCATGGGCCTGCCGGGCGCGGTCTATGTCAGCGGGCTGGATGCGGCATGGATCGCGGTCGGCCTCACCATCGGTGCCTGGGCCAACTACCGGCTCGTGGCACCGCGGCTGCGCGTCTATACCGAGCTGGCCGATGATGCGATTACCATCCCCGATTATTTCGAGAAGCGGTTCGAAGATAAAAGCCGCCTGCTGCGGACCATCGCCTCGCTCGTCATCGTGGTGTTCTTCACGCTCTACACTTCGGCCGGGCTGGTTGCGGGCGGCAAGCTGTTCGAAGCCTCGTTCGGCTATGATTATCGGCTGGGGTTGCTGATAACCGCCGGCGTGGTGCTGGCCTACACGCTGTTCGGCGGCTTTCTCGCGGTCAGCCTCACCGATTTCGTGCAGGGCTGCATCATGTTCATAGCCCTTGTGCTGGTGCCAATCGTCACCATCCAGACGCTCGGCGGCTGGAGCGCCACCGCTGCCGGTGTGAGTGCCGTCGATCCGCAATATCTCGACTGGCTGGCCGGAATCACGCCGCTCGGCATCGTCTCCAGTATGGCCTGGGGGCTGGGCTATTTCGGGCAGCCGCACATCATCGTGCGCTTCATGGCGGTGCGCTCGCTCGCCGATATGCCGGCCACAAGGCGCATCGGCATGTCGTGGATGGTGGTCACCGTCATCGGCGCCGTGGCCTGCGGCATCGCCGGCCTTGCCTATGTTACCAGCAACAAACTGGCGTTGGATGATCCGGAGACGATCTTCATCCTGCTGTCGCAAACGCTGTTCCACCCCTATATCGCCGGCTTTCTGCTGGCGGCCATATTGGCGGCGATCATGAGCACCATTTCCTCGCAGCTGCTGGTCTCGGCCAGCTCGCTTTCGGAGGATTTCTACCGCAATTTCCTGCGCCCTGCGGCACGGCAAAAGGAGCTGGTTCTGGTCGGCCGGCTGGCCACGCTGGCGGTCGCGGTTGCGGCGCTGGGGCTGGCGTTTGATCGGTCGAGCAGCATCCTTTCGCTGGTCGGCAATGCCTGGGCCGGGTTCGGCGCGGCGTTCGGCCCGGTCATGCTGCTCAGCCTGCACTGGCGCGGCCTCACCCGGAGCGGCGCACTGGCCAGCATCATCGCCGGTGCCGGCACCGTGCTCGTCTGGCTCTACGCGCCGTTCACCATCGCCGGAGAAGCCCCGTCGGCGTTTCTCTACGAGATCATCCCGGGCTTTATCGTCGCCATGGTTACAGCAATCGTCGTAAGCCGCCTCGGCAAAGCGCCTGCCCAAACCGTGCTCAGCCGCTATGATGCGATGCTCGGCCTGTTGAAAGCGGTGCCGGCCGGCAAGGCTGAACCGGCAGCAGCCCCGGCATTCCAGCGCCGGAGTTGAAGCGTCAGCGCTGCGCGAAGTCCCCATTCTCGCTTGCCGGCGGGGCGCCGCAACCCGCATATCATTGCGGGATATCGCTCCGATGACCTAAGGCGTTAAGAATCGGAAACTTCCAGCGAGTAGATGAATGACCGAGGGTTTTGCCCAAGTCCCCGCCTTTGCGAAGCTGAGCGAGCCCGCATTGGCAGCACTTCGGCAAGCCGCCACGCTGCACAGCATCAAAGGTGGAGACTATCTGGTCCGCGAAGGCGAGGTCGCCGATACGCTCTACATGGTGGCGACCGGGCGCTTTTGCGTGCAGCTGGCCGATGGCCGGCCCCTTGCTGAAATCGAGGCCGGCGAACCGATTGGCGAACTGGCTTTTTTCTCTGGCGGCACCCGCACCGCCGATGTGCGGGCGATGCGCGACAGCACGGTTCTGGCCCTAAGCCGGCAAGCCTATGCCGAAGTATCGGACCGGTACCGCGAGATTACCGACGGGATTCTTGCCGAAGTCGCACGGCGGCTGGCGCGCGGCACAAGGGCGATGGGCGCTGCCAGCAGCACCATGGCTGCAAAGCCAGGCCGCGTGGTGGCGATCCTGCCGGCAGGCGATGCACCGCTTCCAAAGGGCTTTGCCGAACGGTTGGTGACCGCGCTGGCCAAATATGATGCGCCGCGCCTCATCCGCCAGACCGAGATGCCGGGCGGGATCGATCTGGAAAGCGACGCCTTTGGCCAATGGGTCGGCACACTTGAAAGCAGCATCGGGCGCGTGCTGCTGCAATCGAGCGACGATGCGGCCTGGAACCGGGCAATCGCGCGCAATGCCGATGATCTGTTGCTGGTGGCACCGCTTTTCGGCGCTGCATCGGCGAAGGATGCAGCACTTTCGCCGCTCGAGGGCTATGCCATTCCGCTGTTCATGCCCGCCAACCGCACGCTCGTGCTGTGGCGCGACCGCGAGGCGCAGCCGATCAGCGGCTCCGGCCATTGGCTCGATGGCCGCGATGTCAAACTTCACCACCATCTCGCGCTCGATCATGATGCCGGTTTTGAACGCATTGCCCGCTTCATGGCGGGGCGCGCCAACGGCGTGGTGCTGGCCGGCGGCGGCGCGCTCGGCTGCGCCCACATCGGCGTGATGCAGGCGCTCATCGAAAACGGGGTGCCGATCGATTTCTATGGCGGCACCAGCGCCGGCGCGGCCATGGGCGGGGCGCTGGCACGCGGCCTCTCGGCCCAGGACACGCTGGTGCAGATGCAGGAAATGTTCATCAATCGCAAGGCGATGCGGCGGGTGACGATCCCGGTGCATTCCATTCTCGATCCACGGGTTTTCGACCAGCAACTGCAAATGCGCTACGGCGATCAGGACATCGCCGACCTGCCGTTCAACTTCTTCGCTGTCTCCACCAATCTTTCGACCAACCGGGTCTATGTGCACAGGCGCGGGCCGTTGTGGGAGGCGGTTCGCGCCTCCGGCTCGCTTCCCACCGTCCTGCCGCCGTTCATCACCCGCGAAGGGGATATTCTGGTCGATGGCGGAGTGCTCGATAATATCCCGGTTGAAACGATGCGCGCCGCCAAGGCCGGCCCCAATGTGGTGGTTGCGCTGCGTGCCGATCTGGGCGCGCATTGGCGGATCGTCGCGACCTATGCCGATGTTCGCTCACCAGGTCGGTTGCTGCGCGATATCATGCTGCGCCAAAAGCAGAAGGATCCGTTTCCCAGCCTGATCGAGATCATGTCACGCTCGATGGTGGTGGCCAGCGAAGGCTCGGTAGAAGGCGCGCTGGAACAGGCGGACGCGCTGCTCATCCCCCCGATCCCGGACGATATGCAGATTCTCGATTGGCACCGCGGCCGCGAAGTCGCCGATGCCGCCCGCATCTTCACCGCCCACGCCATATCGACCCGCGCGGACCTCGCCAGCATGAAATCGGCCTGATCGGCCAACATAAGCGGCGATTGGTCGGGGAGACAGGATTCGAACCTGCGACCCTCTGGTCCCAAACCAGATGCGCTACCAGGCTGCGCCACTCCCCGAACCGGCCTTGCACCTAGGGCATGGCCGGCGCGGGCGCAAGGCGCGGTTCAGTTGCCAGGCTAGGCCACCACCTTGCCCATCAAGGTGCCGGCGAGCAGCCGTTCGATGGCGCCACCCTCGCTCAGGCAATCGATCCCCCGCTGCGCGCCCGGCCCCTCGCCCGGCATGCCCCGCGCATTAAAGCATCAATGGGGAAAGCCGAGCCCGCCGGGGTTGAGCTGGCCGTCCGGATCGACAAAGACCTTCACCACATCAAGCAGCCCGCGCGAGGCTGCGTCGCGGCTTTCCCGATAGGGATAGGCCCGGCCGATCTGGAAATGCCCGCCGCCAAAACGCTGTGTAATCGCCATCACACCCTTGCGCGCCCGCATCACCACAGCGGTCGCCGCCGGGTTTTCGGCAAGCTTCGGCAGGCTGGCCAGGTGGCTCGCCTCCATCATCGAGGCGTGCACCGGGCGGTAGCCCTGCGGCCAGTAGAACACCGGCTCGACCAATATGGCGTTGGTCGAGAGCGTGGTGAACAGATAGCCGGTGGTGATGCCATGCTCGGCAAACTCCTCGGCCATTTCGGCAAACAGCGCATCGATGGCGGCGTGAAAGGCCGGCCCGTTGGAAAGCGACACAAAGCCGTGCACCGGCGCCCAGCTTTCCCCTTCCGGCCCCAGCATGGAGTTGGGCGGCGGAAACGGCATGGCGCGGAGCACCTTGGCAATGCTGTTCTCGATCTCGGTGCCGCCAAACCGCGCGGCGATCTCGCGCGCCTGCGCCATGTCTGCGGCTACACCGGCGGCCGAGCGCCCTTCGGTAATCACATGCAGCGGATAATCCGTCGGCTCGATGAAATTGCGCCCACCCAGCGCGATCTTTGCCGCCACCATCAATCCCTTGCCGACCGACTTTTCCTTGGAAATGACTGCCCCCAGGGTTTTAACATCGGCCATCAACGACATCCGCTTCATGCGCACCTTGGTCAGCCCCGGATCGAAGGCGCACATCTCGCAGGCGATGCCGGCGCGCGCCATTTCGGCCATGGCGCCGAGCAGCTGCGCGCCCGTGCCGAAGGAAAACGAGGCATGGTCCTCATGCGCGGGGCGGCGCATCAGCCGCAGCGTCACTTCCGCCTTGATGCCCAGCGTGCCGCAATCACCACAGAAAAGCCCGGCCAGATCGGGGCCGAAGTTGCGGTAGAAGGGCGCCTCCCCGTCCGGCCCGCGCACACCCGTGCGGAGCACCCGGCCATCGGCCAGTACCACCGCCATCGCCACCATGCTCTCGCTCGAAGTGCCATGCTGGCCGGCCCCGAACATGGCGTTCAACTGCGACATCCCCCCGCCGATGGTCGAGTAAATGCCCGACATCGGCCCCAGAACGGCGTCCGCAGCCCCTGTGCCGCAAGCGCTGCATCCAGCGCTGCCCAGGAGCAACCTGCCTCCACGGTCACCACCATATCCTCGGCGCTTATGTTCAGAATCCGGTCCATCGCCGTCATGTCGAGGCTGATGGTGTCCGGCTGCACCGGCAGATAGCCGCCCGTATAGCTCATGCCTGCCCCGCGCGGCGCCACTGCCACGCCGGCGCGGTGGGCAGCCGCCATCACCGCCGCCAGCTCGGTGGTCGAACGCGGCTGCACCACCATGGTCACCGTATCGGGCGCGGCCGCGAATACATCCTCGCTGTGGAGCGCCAGCAGGGCGGCATCGTCGCGCAACTGCCCAGCGCCAACGATCGCCCGCAACTCGGCCTTCAGCGCGGCCACTGCATCGGCCGCTGGCCGCGCGCTCTCCACAAGGTTGGTCGGCATCGATTTCCGTCCTTGATCCGCAAATGGTCAATCTGCACTGGATACTAGCCTCGCCCGCCTGCCATCGCCATAGCATCAGCCCTGTCCTACCGGTCTGGTAAACGGGTCCGACAACGCCGCCCCGCTTTCCACGAACGCCTGTGAAAGACTGCGACCATGACCAGCTTCGAATTCACCGTGCCCGTGCTCATAGTCGGTGGCGGCGCCTGCGGGGCGGCGGCAGCGCTCGCCGCCCAGGGCAAGGGCGCCGATGTGCTGGTGATCGAGCGCGATGCCACCCCCTGGGGCACCACCGGCATGTCGCAGGGCCTGTTCTGCGCGGCTGGCACCAGCGCCCAGGCAGCGGCTGGGGAGGCTGACGACGCCGAAACCTTTCTCGCCGATATTCTGGCCAAAACCCATGGCCGCACCGACCCCGCCATCGCCCATGCCATCGCCTATGGCTCCGGCCCCACCTATGAATGGCTGGCGGGCGAAATCGGCCTGCCACTCGGGCTCGATGCCAGCTTCCGCCCGGCTTATGGCAACAGCACCTTCCGCGTGCACGGCTGGCCGGGGCATAACGGTACCGATCTCATAAACTTGCTGCACCAGAAGCTGACCGAGCGCGGCATCCCGGTGCTCACCGAAGCGACCCTTACCGACATCATTGCAGATGAAAGCGGCCGGGCGCTCGGCATTGAAGTGCAGCGCCCCGACGGCGCGCGCGAGCGTATCGGCTGCGAAACGCTGGTCCTCGCCAGCGGCGGCTTTGCTGCCAACCACGCAATGGTGGCCGCCCATATGCCGGAGGCGGCAGACGCGCGCTGCAACGGCCATGAAGGCTGCCAGGGCGATGGCATCAGGCTCGGCCAGGCGCTGGGCGCTGCGGTGGGCGATATGGGCAGCTATCAGGGCTATGCGATGCTCACCGATCCGCAGGGCATATCGGTGCCGCCCGGCGTGATCATCGAAGGCGGCATATTGGTGAACCAGAACGCCAAACGCTTTGTCGATGAAACCGCGGATATCGCCGGCATGGTCCACCCCGCCCTTGCCCAGCCAGGCGGGCTGAACTGGGTCATTCTCGATGCCGGAATCGAGGCGCGCGCCGCCCATATCCCCGAAATGCGCGACCTGACCGCGCTCAACGCCGCCCGCCGTGCCGACACGCTGGAAGATCTTGCCCGCCAGCTGGGGCTGGATGCGGAGATATTGGCCGAAACGCTGGCTGAAGCCCATGCGGCGCAGGCCGCCGCTCGCCCCGACCAGCTGGGCCGCAACTGGGGAGCCGACCTTCCGCCAAAACCCCCGTTCCGCGCCTTCAAGGTAACCGGCGCGCTCTACCACACCCAGGGCGGGCTGCAGATCGATGGGGCAGCGCATGTGCTGCGCGCGGATGGCAGCCGGCTGCCCAACATCTTTGCCGGCGGCGGTGCGGCGCGCGGCGTCTCCGGCCCATCCTCCTGGGGCTATCTGCCGGCAATGGGGCTATGCGCGGCGCTCACGCTCGGCCGCATCGCCGGCGAGAATGCGGCGCAGCAGGCGCTCGCCTGAAGCTCCCGGCCCGAAGCCAGCCGGCGGGGAGAAAAGGTTCAGACGTTCGGGGGCGAGTTGTCGGTCCAGCCGGACCAGTCCGTGGTGCGGAACACCTCGTCGATAAGCGTGCGCTGGAAACACTCATCGCCCTTGAACCACTGCCACGTCCGCGCCCGGTGGGTGCGCGCTGCATTTACCTGAATCATCTCATACAGATACAGGTCCGGCTCGCCCTTGCGCGTCCAGTTCAGGCAGGTCGAGCGGTTGAAGTCATCGGGCTGCATGGCGGCGGCCCAGCCGGTGATCAGGTCATTGTCCCACCACACCCGGCCATTTTCATACCAGGCCGGAAATTCGCGCACATCAACCCGGCCATCCTCCCAGAAATAATGGTTGGTCTGGTGATATTCCTCATGCCCTTCCGGCCCGATCAACCGGCAGAACAGCCGGGATTTGTGCTGGTCGGTCAACTTGCCGGTTTTTGCATCATAATAGCGGTACCAACCCTCCCACACGCCTTCGTTGCGCGCGAGCAGCGGCATCGCCTCGCGAATACCGGGCTGCGATTGCCGGGTTGGAGCACCAGTCGTCATCGTCACTTCCTTCATTGCGTCTGCCCCAGTCTGAACCATCGCGCGCGCTGCGCCAAGATGCGCGCAGCATCGGCCGGCACATGGGCAGAGCTGCCACCCTGGCGCGCTGGCAAAAGGCCGCCACGCAGCATTTCGTGGCCGGCTGAAGCCGCTATTCTACCGCAAAGCTGCCGGCCGGGCCGGGGAACACGACCGGGCTCTCGCTGCCATCGGCGGCCACCGAGGATACCCCGAAGAACCAGCTGTCGATATCGATGCCCTGCAAGACAGCGCTTGTCTCGCTGGCCGCCACCGCGCGGCTGAACTGCCAGAACGGAGCCGTGGTCTTGCGCCACCAGACCTTGTAGCCGGCCGCGCCCTGCACCGGCTTCCAGCCCAGCTTGGTGTCCGGGCTCACCTGGCCCTCGATCGTCACGCCCGCCGGTGGTGCCGGTGCGCGGGCCAGCGCCGCCAGCGCCGCCACGTTCAACTTCGTTACCCGCGCCAGATAGTTGAAGTCCACGCCGTCCAGCAGGTCGCCGTAGCTGCGGCCGTTCTCGGTCCGCACATTCTGGTGCTGGCGGTCGTAATTCTCCTGCCGCTCGGTAATCCGCACCGCCGGGAAGCCGGCCTCCAGCATCCGCACCTGGTCCCCGCCGCGGCCAAACCTGTCGGTCCGGTAGACCATTTCCACATCGATCCCGGCGGCTTTCGACTGGCCGGCGACAAAGCGGGCAAGGTTGCGCGAAGGGCTGTCCACCTCGCCGCCATTGTAGCGGCGGCGGTTTGCCTGCTCGGGCGTCTCCACCGCCTTGGTGCCTTCGGAAAACACCCGTACCTCGCGGTCGTTCTTCTCGCCGCTGGATCCGGTCGAATTGCCGATGATGTCGTTGTTGAGCACGGCCTCCACCTGCCAGCCGCGCTCCTTTGCTGTTTCTGCCAATATGCGCCCGCCGAAAAGCCCCTGCTCCTCGCCGGAAAGCACCGCATAAACGAGGGTGGCCGGAAATTTATAGGCCGAAAGCACCCGCGCCGCCTCGATAACCGCAGCCGTGCCCGAGCCGTCATCATTGGCGCCGGGCGCATCGCCTATGGCATCGAGCGCGTCGGAATTGCGGCTGTCGATATGGCCGGAGATGATGATCACCCGCCCGGGGTCGGACGTGCCGGGCTGCACGGCCATCACGTTCACCACTTCCGCCGGTTGCGGAATGCGCGGGGCGGTGAAGGTCTTGCCCACCATTTCCACCTTCAGGCAGCCGCCACAGGCAGCGGAGAAGCTCTCGAACCGCGCCTGTGCAAAGCGCCGCGCAGCCCCAATGCCTCTGGTCGCCGATATGGTGTCGGAAAGCGTGTGGCGGGTGCCGAATCCGACCAGCCGGGTGATCGTCTCCTTCATTTCAGCCGCCTGTACCTCGGCCGCCGGGTTGCGCTCGCTGGCAAGGCCGGCACTGGCCAGGCAGGCCAGCGGCAGCGTGGCAATCATAAGGGTCATTTTCATCGCAGTTCTCCTGGGGCGGAGCTTAAGCGCAACAGCGCTCGGGCTGGCAAGCCACATACGGGCTTGCCGCCGCTGCCCTGCATCCGATAGGCACCAACAGTGCCGCCCCGGGGGGCTGCGAAACTCCGGGGTCAGGCCAAGCATGAGTCGCATCGATCGCACGCTTACCCGGGTCTGGTCGCGCTGGGGCACCCGCATCCTCCCCTTTGCCGATGTTGCCACCCCCGATCTGCCGCTGTCCCGCCTGCTCAGGCTGTCGCTCATCCAGGTATCGGTCGGCATGTCGCTCACGCTGCTCGTCGGCACCCTCAACCGGGTGATGATCGTGGAGCTTGATGTGCCGTCCACCATCGTGGGCGTCATGCTGGCCTTGCCGCTGCTGTTTGCCCCGTTCCGGGCGCTCATCGGCTTCCGGTCGGATATTCACCAGTCCGCGCTCGGCTGGCGGCGGGTGCCCTACATCTACCGGGGGTCCATGGTGCAGTTCGGCGGGCTGGCGGTCATGCCATTTGCGCTGCTGGTGCTTGCCGGCTCCTTGAATGCAGCGTTGATGCCACCTTGGGTGGGGCAGCTGGCAGCCGCCTTTGCCATCCTGCTGGTCGGTGCCGGCATCCATATTACCCAGACCGTGGGGCTGGCGCTGGCCACCGATCTGGCGCCGGAAGAATCGCAGGCCAATGTGGTGGGCCTGATGTACGTGATGCTGCTGGTAGGCTCCATCATCAGCGCGCTGGCATTCGGCGCCTTGCTTGAGGATTTCAGCCCCGGCCGGCTCATCCAGGTCATCCAGGGCTCGGCGGTGGTCACCATCTTCCTCAATTTCATCGCCACCTGGAAGCAGGAGACCCGCCGCCCGGCCCGGCTGATGACGGCCCCACCACCACCGCCCCCCACCTTCCGCGAAAGCTGGGACAAGTTCATCGTCCAGAATCAGGCGCTGCGCCGGCTGGTGGTAATCGGCTTTGGAACCCTCGCCTTCACCATGGAGGATGTGCTGCTGGAGCCCTATGGCGGCCAAGTGCTGGGCCTTGCCGTTAGCGCCACCACCGAGCTTACCGCCACTTTCTCGGGCGGCAGCCTTGTCGGCTTCGCACTCGCCTCGCAAATTCTCAGCCGGGGTGGAGATCCGTTTCGAATGGCAGGCGCCGGCGCGCTCCTCGGCCTGCCCGCCTTTGCCATGGTCATCATGGCAGCCAGCGCCCAATCCCCGCAGATGTTCACCATCGGCGTGCTGCTCATCGGGCTGGGCGCCGGGCTGTTCGGCCACGGCACCCTCACCGCCACCATGCAGCATGCGCCGCCTGATCAGGTGGGAATGGCGCTGGGCGCCTGGGGAGCGGTGCAAGCCACTGCCGCCGGTGTGGGCGCAGCAGTGGGCGGCGCCATGCGCGATCTGGTTACCAGCCTTCCGGTCGGCGGCAACTGGCCACCTGCAGCCAATGGCTATATCGCTGTCTACTCGCTTGAAATAATTCTGCTTCTGGTCACGCTCGGCGCCATGCTGCCGCTGCTCCGCAGCCAGCAGCCAGTGGCCAGCCTGCGCGCCGACTGAGCACGGAATTCAGCCCGGCGGGTTCAACTCGCCCAAATCTGAACAACGAATGCGCCACAACGAAAAACGGCCGGAACCTGGGTTCCGGCCGTTCTCGGCATATGCTCCCCAAGGAGCGCTTCAGCAGGCGCGAGCCTTACTGGGCAGGGGCTTCTTCAGCAACTGCCGCAGGGGCTTCCATCGCAGCCGGAGCGGCTTCCACCACAGCCACCGATTCAACCACAGCTACCTTGGCAGCGCCCTGCCAATAGCCGGCGAACCAGGTGGTGTTGTTCAGGAGCGATGCGTGGACGAGCAGCGCTGCAAGCACGATGCCTGCAAAGAACATCGGAATAAAGATGTTCGGGCTGACGTAAAGAAAGATGCGACCTTCATTCATGATAATATCTCCTTGCTATCGCTCAGTGAAGCCACGGCGTAAGCATATAGGCGAGGATATGGGCGAAAACTGCGATCGCACCATAGATGCGCGCGCCCCATTTGAGACCTTCGTTGATCTCCATCGCCTCAGCGGGGGTAAGCCCCGTTGGGTAAACCTTGTCGTCAGCCATTGTCAGTCCCCTCTCAAAACCTGCGTCAGTTCCCGCACAGGCCCCGTTTGGAGGGCCGCACGAGCCCGAAACATGTCACGTGACATGATCCAGACCCGCTTCGGAACCATCGCCGGTTGTGCCGGCCAGGGCCTCTACACGCCCCCACGCGATTCCTTGCGTACCGTCATATTAGCTTGACAGTTGGGTGTGTCAATTCGCCGCGACATGTTTTTTTCGCAGGCCTATCCCGTTTGAATCCCTGCGGTTCAGACCAGCCGGCTCTGGCGCAGCGCTGCGGCAACAAAGTCCTTGAAAAGCGGGTGCGGGTCGAATGGCTTGGACTTGAGCTCGGGGTGAAACTGCACACCCACGAACCAGGGATGGTCGGGCCGCTCCACCACTTCTGGCAGCAGCCCGTCGGGCGACATGCCGGAGAAAACCAGCCCGGCCCCCTCCAGCCGCTCGCGCCACTGCGCGTTCACGTCATAGCGGTGGCGGTGCCGCTCCTCGATCACGTTGGTGCCATAAATGGCCGCCGCCAGGCTGTTGCCGGCAAGCCGCGCCGCATAGGCGCCCAGCCGCATCGTGCCGCCCTTGTCGCCGTCCGCGTCGCGGGTCTGCAGCCCGGCCTCGCTCATCCATTCGGTGATAAGCCCCACCACCGGCGCCTCTGTCGGCCCGAATTCGGTGGTGGAGGCGGCTTCCACCCCTGCCTGGTTGCGCGCCGCCTCGATACACGCCAGCTGCATGCCGAGGCAGATGCCGAAAAACGGCACGCCGCGCTCGCGGGCAAATTGCACGCTGGCAATCTTGCCCCGCGCGCCCCGCTCACCAAAGCCGCCCGGCACCAATATGCCATGCATCGGCTCCAGCCGCGGTGCCACATCCTCGCCCTCGAATTCCTCGGCATCGAGCCAGCGGATGTTCACCTTCACCCGGTTGGCGATGCCGCCGTGCACCAGTGCTTCGGTCAGGGATTTATAGGCATCCTTCATGCCGGTATATTTGCCCACCACGCCGATGGTCACCTCTCCCTCGGGTGTTTCCAGCGCTTCGGAAATCTGCTGCCAGCGGGAAAGGTCGGGCTCCGGCGCACGCTCGATGCCGAATGCCTTCAGCACCTCCTCGTCCAGCCCCTCGGCATGATATTGCAGCGGCACATCATAGATGCTGGCGGCATCCAGCGCCGATATCACTGCGGACGGCGAAACATTGCAGAACAGCGCGATCTTGGCGCGGTCGCTTTCGGGCAGCGGGTGTTCGGAGCGGCAGACCAGCACATCGGGCTGGATGCCGATGCCGCGCAGTTCCGCCACGCTATGCTGGGTAGGCTTGGTCTTCAGCTCGCCGGCCGCCGCAATATAGGGCACCAACGTGCAGTGGATATACACTGCATTGGCCTTGCCCACATCGATCGCCAGCTGGCGGATCGCCTCCAGGAACGGCAGCCCCTCGATATCGCCCACTGTGCCGCCGATTTCGCAGAGCACGAAATCGAGGTCGCCAAGGTCGGAGCGCGCAAAGGCCTTGATGGCATCGGTCACATGCGGAATCACCTGCACGGTCGCGCCCAGAAAATCCCCGCGCCGCTCCTTGGCGATAATATCCTGATAGATCCGGCCCGAGGTAATATTGTCCGATTGCCGCGACGGCACGCCGGTAAACCGCTCATAATGGCCAAGGTCGAGGTCGGTCTCGGCGCCGTCATCGGTCACATAAACTTCGCCGTGCTGGTAAGGGCTCATCGTGCCCGGATCGACGTTCAGATAGGGGTCGAACTTGCGCACCCGCACCCGGTAGCCGCGCGCCTGCAGCAATGCTGCAAGGCTCGCCGCCATCAAGCCTTTGCCGAGCGATGAGACCACGCCGCCGGTAATGAAAATGAACCGCGTCATGGGAGAAGAGCCTTAGCCCGGCTTCCCCCCCGAACGCCAGACCCGAAAACCGATTTGCTGTGGACAAGTGAATCAGCGCACCAGCCGCAGCCGCACCGCCACACCGATATCGGCACCTGCCGCCGCAACATGGCCCGGCTGGCGGCGCACAAAACCCCCCAGCCCCAGGCTGCCACCCGGCACCGCCCGGTCATAGCCCAGCTCGGCCACCAGCTCTCGGCCCGTAGGGGTAATCGCGGCGCGGCCGGGGCTGCTCCCGCCCAGCCGCCACGCTGCAGCACCCGCCGCCCGCAGCGGCTGCGCCAGCGCCAGCGCCAGCCTATCGTCGCTGCCCAGCACGCCCAGCCGCTCCAGCGATACCGAAGCCGAGGTGCCGGTAATCGGCGCCATCGCCGCCACCAGCCCGCGCCCATCAAGCGCTGCCACCGTGCGCGCCAGCCGCGCCTCGCCGGCCAATGCCCATCTTTTGCTGCTCAGCCGTACCGCCGCACCCGCCGCCATGGTGGCCGCCCCGCGCACGCCGTACAGCGGCGCCAGCCGCGCTCCCAGCAGCGAGCCGCGCTCCTGCTCCATCTCGAAAGTGGCTGCCATCCAGAGCGGGCCACGGTTCCGCGCCAGCTGCAGCAGCGCCCGCTGCGCCCTTGCTTCCGGCTCGCTGCGGCTGGCCGGCTGCACGGTTTGCGCCAGCGCCACCCCCAGCGAAAGCCCGCTGCCCGGCGCCCCCAGCGCCTGGCCAAAGCCCAGCCCGGTGCGGGCCATGCGAAAGGCAATCGGCTCCACCCCGGCCACCAGCCTTGGGGCGGGCAACGGGCCATGGCTGGCCAGCGCCAGCAGCACCTCGCCGCTCTGGC
>JBBQIP010000009.1:0-24713 GCA_038325045.1 Sphingomonadales bacterium | reverse complement strand
GGGGGTTTGTGCCGGTTCGGCTACCGGCGCTGGCTGCAAAGCCCGCTTCCACCCCCGCGCCAGGGCCGGGGGCCAGGCGCAAGCGCTGAAACGGGGCCGGGCGCACGCGCTGAAAAGCGCTGCGACAGGGGCTGTGGCCTTGCGTTCGGGCGCTCCATCGCCTAATAGCCGCCGCTTCGCAGGCCAGTCCGATTTTCGCATCCCTGGAGGCCGGGACGGTTCTGCGTGTAAACTATCGGAGAAGCGAGCAATGAGTGAAGTTCTGAAGCTCGCGGCTGAACCTCGGGAGCGGGCTGGCAAGGGAGCCTCCCGCGCCGTCCGCCGTTCAGGCCGCGTACCCGCCGTCATCTATGGTGCCGGATCCGCTGCAACCCCCATCCATGTCGAGGAAAAACTGCTGGTTCGCCAGCTTTCCACCGGCCACTTCATGAATTCGGTTGTCGAGATCGAAATTCCCGGCGGCAAGCCGGTGCGCACCCTGCCGCGCGATGTGCAGTTTCACCCGGTTTCCGACCGGCCGATCCATGTCGATTTCCTGCGGTTGACGGGCGATTCGAAGATCACCGTCAATGTGCCGGTGCACTTCATCGACGAAGACAAGTCGCCGGGCATGAAGCGCGGTGCGGTGCTGAACATCGTTCGCCACGAGATTTCGGTCGATTGCGCGCCTTCGGCGATTCCCGACCAGATCGATATCAGCCTTGCCGGGCTCGATGTGGGTGCATCCATTCACATCAGTGCCGTTGCTCTTCCCAAGGGCGTGGAATCGCACATCCATGACCGCGATTTCACCATCGCCACCATGGTTGCGCCTTCTGCCATGAAGAGCGACCGTGTGGACGCCGATGGGGCGGACGAGGCCGAGACGGCCGAACAACCGGCTGCCTGAGCCGCGCCCGGCGCCGGCCTGTGCATCTGATAGCCGGCCTCGGCAACCCGGGCGGGCTGCATGCCGGCCAGCGCCACAACATAGGCTATATGGCGGTGGACTGCATTCAGGCGGTCCACCGCCTGAGCCCTTGGAAGAGCGGCTTTCAGGGGCTGGTGTGCGATGGCCGCATTGGCGGCACCCGCGTGGCGCTGTTGAAGCCCGCAACTTTCATGAACGAGAGCGGGCGCAGCGTGGCCGAAGCGACCAACTTCTGGAAGCTGGACCCGGCGGCGGCGCTGAGCGTGTGCTATGACGAGCTTGACCTTGAGCCGTTCCGGCTGCGGGTGAAGCATGGCGGTGGGGCGGCCGGGCACAACGGCATCCGATCGATCGACCGCTATCTGGGGCCGGAGTATCGCCGCGTGCGCCTGGGCATTGGCCACCCCGGCCACAAGGACCGGGTGACCGGCCATGTGCTTGGCGACTTTGCCAAGGCCGAGCGCGAGCCGCTGGCGGCGCTGCTGGCAGCGGTGGCGGACGCGCTGCCATGGCTGCTTGAGGGCGATGAGCCGCGTTTCATGAGCGAAGTCGCTCGTCTTACCATTCCCCAGAGATAGGAGGCCTGCATGGCTGTTACCTGCGGTATCGTCGGCCTGCCCAATGTGGGCAAATCGACCCTGTTCAATGCGTTGACCCAGACTGCGGCGGCGGCGGCGGCCAATTACCCGTTCTGCACCATCGAGCCCAATGTGGGGCAGGTGCCGGTGCCGGACCCGCGGCTGATGGCGCTGGCCGGCATTGCCCATTCCGCCAAGGTGATCGAAACCCAGCTTGGCTTTACCGATATTGCCGGGCTGGTGCGCGGCGCCTCCAAGGGCGAAGGGCTGGGCAACCAGTTTCTGGCCAATATCCGCGAAACAGATGCCATCATCCATGTGCTGCGCTGCTTTGTGGATGATGATGTGACCCATGTGGAGGGGCGGATCGACCCGGTGGCGGACGCCGAGACGGTGGAAACCGAGCTGATGCTGGCCGACCTTGAAAGCCTGGAGAAGCGGGTGCCGGCGCTTTTGAAAAAGGCCCAGCAGGGGGACAAGGAGGCAAAGGTGCAGGCGGCCGTGCTCGGCCAGGCGCTGGAGCTGCTGCGCGAGGGCAAGCCTGCGCGGCTGACCGTGCCGGCCGACGAGGAGGAGGCGCGCGCGCTGAAGCTGGCGCAGCTGCTCACCGCCAAGCCGGTGCTGTATGTGTGCAATGTGGAAGAGGGCAGCGCTGCCAGCGGCAACGGATATTCGGAAAAAGTGGCGGCCATGGCGCGCAGCATCGGCGCCGGCGCGGTGGTGGTATCGGCCGCTATCGAGGCCGAGATTGCGGCGATGGAGCCGGCTGACCGGCAGGAATATCTGGAGAGCCTTGGCCTGCATGAAACCGGCCTCGCCCGGGTGGTGCGCGCGGCCTATGATCTGCTTGGGCTGCTCACTTTCTTTACCGTGGGGCCGAAGGAAGCGCGGGCCTGGACCGTGAAACGCGGTGCGCGGGCGCCGCAGGCAGCGGGCGAGATCCATGGTGATTTCGAGCGCAAGTTCATCCGGGCGGAAACCATTGGCTATGAGGATTATGTGCGGCTGAACGGCGAAGCCGGCGCCCGCGACGCTGGCCGGCTGCGCTCCGAGGGCAAGGAGTATGTGGTGGCGGACGGAGATGTGATGCACATCCTCCACGGCGCCTGAGGCGACGCCCGAGGGGTTTCAGACTTTGTGATCGGGCATGGCTGGGCTACCAACGTGCGATGATCGACCGCCGGAATCTATTGCGTTCTGCAGCCGTTGCGGCAAGTCAGCTGGCGGTTCCTTCCCTCGCCCAGCAGATGATTGACCTGCGCTTGCCGGGCGGGCCGGGCGAGCGGCCGCTTACCACTGAATTTCCGCAAAAGGGGAGCATGATTTTGCAGCGGACCATGCCGCCGCTGCTTGAAACGCCGATGGCGGTGTTTGATGAAGGCGTATTTACGCCCAATGACCGGTTTTATGTGCGCTGGCACTGGGGGAGCTTTCCCACCGCTATCGATGCGGGCGCCTATCGGCTGACCATCAGCGGCCAGGTGAACACACCGCTTTCGCTCAGCCTGCCAGAGCTGCTGGCGATGCCGCGGGTGGAGGTGGCGGCGATAAACCAGTGCGCCGGCAATTCGCGGGGGCTTTTCGAGCCGCGGGTGGCGGGCGCGCAATGGGGGCACGGGGCCATGGGCAATGCCCGCTGGACCGGGGTGCGGCTGAAGGATGTGCTGGCGCGCGCCGGGGTGAAGGCAGGGGCTGTGGCAGTGCAGTTTGGCGGGCTGGACGAGCCTTTGGTGGAGGGAGCGCCGGACTATTTGAAATCGCTCGATATCGACCATGCCTTGGCGGGCGAGGTGATGCTGGCTTTTGCGATGAACGGCGAGCCGCTGCCGCTGCTCAACGGCTTTCCGCTGCGCCTCGTGGTGCCGGGGTGGTTTTCCACCTATTGGATGAAGATGCTCGCCACGATCGAGGTGCTGCCGGCACCGGACACCAACTTCTGGATGGCCAAGGCCTATCGGCTGCCGTCCGGCCCGGGTTCCACGGTGGCGCCCGGCGCCAGTGGCTATGCCGAGCGGCCGATAAGCACCATGGTGCCACGTGCCTTTGTTACCAACCTTGCCGATGGGGCGACGCTGCCGATGCGCGCAGCACTGCCGGTGCGCGGGCTGGCGATGGGCGGCGATGCGAGCGTGAAGGCGGTGGAGATTTCTACCGATGGCGGGCGCCGCTGGCAGGCGGCGGCGCTGGGAGCGGACGAGGGCCGCTACAGCTTTCGCCGGTTCGAGGCTGTGGTGGCGCCGGGCGCTGCCGGCCCGATGGAGATTCTGGCGCGCTGCACCAACATGGACGGTGCCACCCAGCCGATGGCGCAGACTTGGAACCCCGGCGGCTATAGCCGGGGCGGTGTGGAGCGGCTGCAGGTGAGCCTGGCATGAGCGCACCGCTGCTATTGGGCACTCTTTTGCTGCTGGCGGGTTGTGCCACCCCCGATGCGGGTGCGCCGGGTGCCGGACTTCGCCTCGAATCGGTGGCGGTCGAGCTGCCGTTCGATGCCGAGCCCTACCCCGAATTTGCCGGCGGGCCGAGTGCGGAGGCGATGAACAATAATTGCCTCTCCTGCCATTCCGGCTCGATGGTGCTGGCGCAGCCGGTGCTGAGCAAGGCCGGGTGGGCGGCCGAAGTGGCCAAGATGCGTAATGTGTACAAGGCGCCGGTCGATCCGGCCGAGGATGCCGCGATCATCGCCTGGCTGGTGGCGCAAAGTGAGCGGGTAGCGGCCGCAGCTGCCAGCGGCAGTTGACCCTCGCGCGCCCGGCCCGCTAGACGCTGCGCCATAGCTCGTTGCACTGCACAAGGCCGCCACCCTGGAACCGCTCTCGTTTCAAGACATCATTCTGACGCTCCAGCATTATTGGGGCGAGCAGGGCTGTGTGCTGCTGCAACCCTATGATCTGGAGATGGGCGCCGGCACTTTTCACCCCGCCACCACGCTGCGCGCGCTGGGGCCGGAGCCGTGGCGGGCGGCCTTCCCGCAGCCCTGCCGCCGGCCGAGCGATGGCCGCTACGGCGAGAACCCCAACCGGCTGCAGCATTATTACCAGTTTCAGGTGATCCTGAAGCCCTCGCCCGATGATCTGATCGACCTGTATCTGGGCAGCCTCGATGTGATCGGCATCGACCGCCGCCTGCACGACATCCGCTTTGTGGAGGATGACTGGGAGAGCCCGACGCTGGGCGCCTGGGGGCTGGGCTGGGAAGTGTGGTGCGACGGCATGGAGGTGACCCAGTTCACCTATTTCCAGCAGGTTGCCGGCATGGACTGTGCGCCGGTGGCGGGCGAGCTGACCTATGGGCTGGAGCGGCTGGCCATGTATGTGCAAGGCGTCGAGAACGTGTACGACCTGCGCTATAACGATGCCGGCGTGACCTACGGCGATGTGTTCTTGAAGAACGAGCAGCAGTTCAGCGCCTATGATTTCGAGGCGGCGAACACCGAGCGACTGTTCCAGCACTTCCGCGATGTGGCGGCCGAATGCATGGCGCTGGTGGCGCGCGACCTGCCGCTGCCGGCCTATGACCAGGCGATCAAGGCCAGCCATATCTTCAACCTGCTCGATGCGCGCGGGGTGATCTCGGTGGCCGAGCGCCAGGCCTATATCGGCCGGGTGCGCGATCTGGTGAAGGCCGTTGCCGAGCGCTGGGTGGCGGCGTGACCCGGTTTTTGCTCGAACTGGCTTGCGAAGAAATTCCCGCCCGGATGCAGGCTGCCGCTGCCACGCAGCTGGCGCGGCGCTTTACGGAAGCTTGCGCCGCTGCCGGGC
Source organism: Sphingomonadales bacterium (assembly GCA_038325045.1). Classification (GTDB taxonomy): domain Bacteria; phylum Pseudomonadota; class Alphaproteobacteria; order Sphingomonadales; family Sphingomonadaceae; genus Sandarakinorhabdus. The sequence goes on along the minus strand of JBBQIP010000009.1, from coordinate 19,464 downwards.
TGGCCCACGGCGAGGTGACCGCCGATGCCACGCCGCGCCGGCTCTGGCTGGTGGCCGAAGATGTGGCGCCAGCGAGTGCGGCGGTGGCCGAAGAGCGGCGCGGGCCTCGCGCCGATGCGCCCGAGGCTGCGCTGGCAGGGTTCTTGCGCTCCACCGGCCTGACGCGGGAGCAGCTTGAGGAGCGCGACACCGGCAAGGGTGTTTTCCTGTTTGCGGTGTTGCATCGCGAGGGGCAGCCGGCGGCGGCGGTTCTGGGCGGCATGATTCCGGCCATTGTGGCGGCGTTTGACTGGCCTAAGTCCATGCGCTGGGGGGCGGCATCGGCCAGCACGGCCAGCCCGCGCTGGGTGCGGCCGCTCACCCATATGGTGGCGCTGCTGGGCGAAGATGTGGTGGACTGCGCTGTGCACGGCAAAACCTCGGGCCGGGAGACACCGGGCCACCGGGTGCACGCGCCGGGTATTATCCGCCTTGCCAGCGCCGACCGCTATGAGGAGCAGCTGCGCGCCGCCCATGTGATTGTGCAATCGGCCGAGCGGCGGGCGTTGATTGCCGAAGGTGCGGCGGCGCTGGCGGCGGCAGCAGGCCTGACGCTGGTTCCGGACGAGGGGCTGGTGGCGGAAAATGCCGGGCTGACCGAATGGCCGGTGCCGCTGCTGGGCCATTTCGACCTGGCGTTTCTGGAGGTGCCGCGCGAGATCATCCAGCTGACGATGCGGACCAACCAGAAGTATTTTGCAGCAACCGGCACCGATGGCGCGCTGGCGCCGGCGTTTGTGTGCGTGGCCAATCTGGTTGCGAGCGACGGCGGCGGCGCGATAATTGCGGGCAATGAGCGCGTGCTTTCGGCCCGGCTGGCCGACGCGCGCTTTTTCTGGGAGCAGGACCTGGCGGTGGTGCGCGAAGGCGGGCTGGAGGCATTTTTGCCGAAGCTTGAGGGCATCGTGTTCCACGAGAAGCTGGGCACCATGGCCGACAAGGTGGCGCGGGTGGCCAAGCTGGCGCGGTGGCTGGTGGATACGACCATGCCCGGCACCGATCCGGCGCTGGCGGAGCGGGCTGCCCTATTGTGCAAGGCCGATCTTCTAAGCGCCACAGTAGGGGAGTTTCCAGAATTACAAGGAATCGTAGGCGGATATTTGGCGACGGCTGCTGGTGAATCACCCGAAATTGCACATGCGATTGTTAACCACTACAGACCAGCAGGACCTAATGACTATGTGCCAACCGAATCTCTGAGCATCGTCGTTGCTATCGCTGACAAACTCGACACGCTGTTCAGCTTCTTCGCTATTGCGGAGAAGCCGACAGGATCACGGGATCCGTATGCACTTCGCCGTGCAGCTCTCGGTGTGATAGCATTATTAGTCACTAACAACATTAGAATTTCAATTATTGAATCTATGATGTTTGGTATCGCAAATCTAGGTGTGGCAATCGGTCGGAATCAATCAAAAGAAATTGCAGAAATTATTAAAAAACTTGATAACACAGCCTATTCATCAGAAAAACTACTTCAATCGAATAAGAATTTTCTTGGACTATCTATAGATGATTGGGAAAAAAATCCATTTCTAAAAGCTACAAAAGAAAATATACTATCTGCTCCACAGGAGTTGGCAAATTTCTTGACTGATCGTTTGAAGGTTCAACAACGTGAAGCAGGAATGCGCCCGGATATAATCGATGCAGTCTTCGCGCTGGGTGAAGAGGACGATCTGGTTCGGCTAATCGGTCGGGTCACTGCAATTCAAGATATCATCGCCACAATAGAAGGCGCAAATCTGCTTGCCGGTTACAGGCGGGCTGCCAACATATTGTCGGCCGAGGCTGCCAAGGACGGCCCTCATACGGCCGCCGCGCTTGACCCCGCGCGGCTTGCCGAGCCGGCGGAGGTGGCGTTGGCTGTGGCGCTGGACGCGGCACTTCCGCGTGCCGAACAGGCGGTTGCGGCTGAGGATTTTGCGGCTGCCATGGCGGCACTTGCGTCGTTGCGCCCGCCGGTCGATGCGTTTTTTACCGATTTGATGGTCAATGCGGCGGACCCTGTGGTGCGGCGCAATCGGCTGGCGCTTCTGGCGCGGTTTCGCGATGCCGTTCATACGGTAGCGGATTTTTCGAGGATTGAGGGATGACAAAGGCGGTTTATCGCTTTGGCGGTTCGGTGGCCGAGGGGGCGGCCGATATGCGCAACCACCTTGGCGGCAAGGGTGCGAACCTTGCTGAAATGGCCTCCATCGGCCTTCCGGTGCCGCCGGGGCTGACCATTGCCACGCCGGTGTGCGCGGCTTTTTACGATTCCGGTGGCAAGCTGCCGGATGCCGTGCAGGCCGAGGTGCTGGCGGCGCTGGCGCATGTGGAGAGCGTGACCGGCAAGACCTTTGGCGATGTGGCCGACCCGCTGCTGGTATCGGTCCGCTCGGGCGCGCGGGTTTCCATGCCCGGCATGATGGATACGGTGCTCAACCTTGGGCTGAACGACGCGACGGTGGAAGGGCTGGCCGCCATCTCGGGCAACCCGCGTTTTGCCTGGGACAGCTACCGCCGGTTCATCCAGATGTTTGCCGATGTGGTGCTGGGGCTCGACCATTATCTGTTTGAGGATGCGCTGGAGATTTTGAAGGAGGATCGGGGTGTGAGCCTCGATACCGAGCTGAGCGCTGAAGATTTGCAGGGGCTGGTGGCGCGCTACAAGGCGCTGGTGCTGAGCCATTGGGGCGATGAATTTCCGCAGGACCCGCATGAGCAGCTTTGGGCGGCCATAGGCGCTGTGTTCGGATCGTGGCGATCGGAGCGCGCGCGCGTTTACCGGCGGCTGAACGATATTCCCGAAAGCTGGGGCACGGCTGTTACCGTGCAGGCGATGGTGTTTGGCAACCGCGGCGCCACTTCGGCCACCGGCGTGGCGTTTACCCGCGACCCTTCCAACGGTGAGCGGGCGACCTACGGCGAGTTTCTGATCAATGCCCAGGGCGAGGATGTGGTGGCCGGCATCCGCACGCCGCAATACCTCACCCGCGCCGCACGCGAGCGGGCAGGGGCGCGCGCGGAAAGCATGGAGGAAGCCATGCCGGCGGTGTTCGGCGAGCTGGCCCGGGTGTTTGCGCTGCTGGAAACGCACTACCGCGACATGCAGGATATCGAGTTTACGGTGGAAGCCGGACGGCTGTGGATGCTGCAGACCCGCAGCGGCAAGCGCACTGCCAAGGCGGCGCTGAAGATTGCCGTGGACCTGGCCGAGGAGGGGCTGATTACCGAAGCCGAGGCGGTGCTGCGGGTGGAAGCCGGTGCGCTGGACCAGCTGCTGCACCCCACGCTCGATCCATCGGCCGAGCGGGTGGTGATTACCCGCGGGCTGCCGGCCTCACCGGGGGCGGCATCGGGCGTGATCGTGCTCGATTCGGACGGGGCGGAGGCGCGCTCGCGGCTGGGGGAGGCGGTGATCCTGGTGCGCACCGAAACCTCGCCTGAGGATATTCACGGCATGCATGCCGCACGCGGGATTTTGACCGCGCGCGGCGGCATGACCAGCCACGCTGCCGTGGTGGCGCGCGGCATGGGGCGCCCCTGCGTTTCGGGCGCCGGCAGCCTGGTGATCGACATGGCGGCGCGGCAGGTGCGGGTGGCCGGCCATGTGCTGGCGGAGGGCGACCGGATTACGCTCGATGGCGCCACCGGCGAGGTGATGCTGGGCGAGGTGCCCACTGTGGAGCCCGAACTGGCCGGCGATTTTGCAACGCTGATGGTGTGGGCAGACCGGCACCGGCGGCTGAAGGTGCGCGCCAATGCCGAGACGCCTAACGATTGCCGCACCGCGCGCGGCTTTGGCGCCGAAGGGATCGGCCTGTGCCGGACCGAGCATATGTTCTTCGAGCCGGGCCGGATAAATGCCGTCCGGCGCATGATTTTGGCCGAGGACGGCGAGGCGCGGGCGGCCGCACTGGCGGAACTGCTGCCCGAGCAGCGGGCGGATTTCGAGGCGATTTTCACCGAGATGGCCGGGCTGCCTTGCACCATCAGGCTGCTCGACCCGCCGCTGCATGAGTTTTTGCCCCATGATGCATCCGGCATGGCCGAAGTGGCGGCGGCCACCGGGCTGGCGCCGGCGGTGGTGCAGCGCCGGGTGGCGGAGCTGCACGAATTCAACCCCATGCTGGGCCACCGGGGCTGCCGGCTGGGCATAAGCTATCCGGAAATCTATGCGATGCAGGCGCGTGCGATTTTTGAAGCGGCGGTGGCGGTGTGCAAGCGCACCGGCGAGGCGGTGGTGCCCGAAGTGATGGTGCCGCTGGTGGCAACCGCGCGCGAGCTGGAGATCACCAAGGCGGTTATCGATGCCGAGGCCGAGGCGGTGTTTGCCGAGCAGGGCCAGCGGCTGGGCTATCTGGTGGGCACCATGATCGAGCTTCCGCGCGCCGCGCTGAGGGCCGCCGATATTGCCGCACACGCCGAATTCTTCAGCTTTGGCACCAACGACCTGACCCAGACCACGCTCGGCATCAGCCGCGATGATGCCTCGCGCTTTTTGGGGCTGTATGTGGAGCAGGGCATTTACCCGCGCGATCCGTTTGTGGGGATCGACGAGGAAGGCGTGGGCGAGCTGGTGTTGCTGGCTACCGAGCGCGGCCGCAGCGCGCGGCCTGACCTGAAGCTGGGCATCTGCGGCGAGCATGGCGGCGACCCGGCCTCGATCGGCTTTGTCGAGCGGCTGGGGCTGGATTATGTGAGCTGCTCGCCCTACCGGGTGCCGATTGCCCGGCTGGCAGCGGCGCAGGCGGCCCTTAAAGCCAAAGCCTGAGGCTCCTTATCAGCCGATCTTGCCGAATTTGGTTTCATATTCGGTGACCCGGCCTTCGTTGAGCAGCCTGGCCTGTTCGATGAGGCGGTCGGACTCGATGCGGCCCTTGAAGTCCCCCATCTGGCTGTCCATCACCTGCGCATCGGCGCTGGTCCAGCCGGCGATCTGGCCGATGCTGGTGATGCCGACGGCGACGAGACGATCGGCGAATTTTGGTCCCACGCCCTTGAGCAACGCAAGGTTGCCGAGATCGATGGCCACATCGCTGGCGCCTTCGGCACGGCGGGCCTTGTTGAAATCGCGGCGCATCCGGTCCAGCTCATCGGCCAGCGGGCGGATCTGGGCATCGCGGGCCTTCAATTCGCCGGTAAGCCGCTCGGCCTCGGCCTGCAGCATGGCACGGTCGCGCTCCACACCGGTGAGCCGTTCCCGAAGCACGGCGGCCTTGCGGGCGGCCGGTGCCCTGAGCGCCAGCCCGATGAACAGCCCCAGAACCAGGGAGACGACGGCGATTATAAGCTGTTCTGCAGGAATGATCATGGCAGGCTCCGTATGCTGGCGCTTCATGGCGCGCAATTGGCGGTGCGCGCAAGGGAAGGTTGGCGGCTGGACGGGCTGGCGCGCGCATCGGCCGTCTCGACGCCGGGGGGGCGGCGCGGCTATGCGCATGGCATGACCCTGCCTGATGACCTGACCCGCAGCCGGCGGACGTTTCCCGCCGGCGGCACCGTTACCATGCTTGCGATGGCCGATGGCTGGCCGGTTCGGGCGGCGCTGTGGCCGGGGGCGGGGAAGGGCAGCCTGCTGTTCATCGGCGGGCGCGGGGACTTTATGGAGAAATATGCCGAGGCGATTGCCGGCTGGCACGAAGCTGGCTGGACGGTGGCGAGTTTTGACTGGCGGGGGCAGGGCGGCTCTGGCCGGCTGGGGCGCACGCCGGCGCATGGCCATCTGGACAGTCTGGAGCCGCTGGTTTCCGATATGGCCGAGTTGATGGACTGGTTTGTGGCCAGCACGCCGTCGCCCCATCATGCAGTGGCGCACAGCATGGGCGGGCATCTGCTGGTCCGCCATCTGGCCAGCGCGCCGACGAGCGTTCGCAAGGCGGTGCTGGTGGCGCCGATGCTTGGCCTGAAACTGGCCCCGCTGGGCGCGGGGGTTGCGGCCCTTCTGGCGCGGCTGATGGTGGCGCTGGGGCGGGGCGGCGGCTTTGTGTCCGGGGCCGGGCCGGAGGTTGCCACCTCGTCCGTCCGGCAGATGCGGCTGACATCCGATGTCGGGCGCTATGCGGATGAGGGCTGGTGGACGACCGAAAGGCCCGAGCTTGGCATCGGCGGGGTGACATGGGGCTGGCTGGCAGCGGCCTCGGCCTCCATCGCCAAGCTCACGCCGGCGCTTTTGGGGCGGGTGAGCACGCCGCTTCTGGTGTTTGCCGCCGGCCGCGATGTGCTGGTGGACAACCGCGCCATTGCCCGCGCGGTGGCGGCGATGCCGAATGCGCAGATGGAGACCATGGCCGAGGGCGCGCACGAACTGCTGCGCGAGCGCGACGAGCTTCGCGATGAGGTGCTGCGCAAGATCGATGCATGGCTGCGGTGAACCGCTTCGATGTGGCGATTATCGGGGCCGGCATTGCCGGTGCCAGCCTTGGATGGGAATTGCGCCAGCGCGGCCTGTCGGTGGCGCTGCTGGAGGCCGAGAGCCAGCCCGGCTACCATACCACCGGGCGATCGGCGGCCTTTTGGGTATCAAGCTATGGCGGCGCGGGAATCGCGCCGTTGAGCCTTGCCTCAAGGCGTTTTCTACTGGCGCCGCCACCGGGCTTCGGCAGGCTGCTGAGCCCGCGCCCGGCGCTGATGCTGGCGCCGCCCGATGCCCCGCAGGCGCTGGCGGCGATGGCCGAGCAGTTGACCGCTGCCCGCGCGCCGTTTGTGGCGGTGGGGCCAAGGTGGCTGGCGCGGCTGCCGATCCTGCGGCCCGAATGGCGGACCGCCGGGCTGCTGGAACCGGACTGTTTCGACATCGATGTGGCGGCGCTCCACCAGGGCTATCTGCGCGGGGCGCGGCTGTTTACCGATGCGCGGGTGGAGGCGGCCACGCGCGAGCGCGGGGAATGGGTGGTACACGCTGGCGAAACCATGGTGAGCGCGCCGCTGGTGGTGAATGCTGCCGGTGCCTGGGCGGACCCGGTGGCCGCGCTGTTTGGTGCGCGGCCGCGCGGGCTGATGCCGCTGCGGCGGACGATGGCGGTGTTGCGGACCGACCCGCCGCCGCCGGCCGGCCTGCCGGTGGTGATGGACGCGGCCGGGCGCTTCTACTTCAAGCCCGACGCCGGGCGGCTCTGGCTTTCACCGCATGACGAGACGCCGGATGTGGCCCATGATGTGCGGCCCGACGAGCTGGACCTTGCCACCGTGATCGACCGGTTTGAGCAGGCCACCACCTGCCGGGTGGAGCGGCTGGAGACCAGCTGGGCCGGCCTCAGGACTTTTGCGCCGGACCGGCTGCCGGTGCTGGGGCATGACGGGGCGGTGGAAGGGCTGTTCTGGTGCGCGGGCCAGGGCGGCTTCGGCATTCAGACAGCGCCTGCGGTAGCGGCGCTGTGCGCGCGGATAATCGCTGGCGAAGTGGCCGATGCCGGCGCTTATGATGCCGCCCGGCCGTTGGCTGCGTAGCGGGCCAGGAACTCTCGCGCGAAATCCGCGACGCGCCGGTTGGCAATCGCATCCCGCAACCCCGCCATGAGATGCTGGTAGAAGCCGATATTATGTTCCGTCAGCAGCATGGCGCCGAGCATCTCGCCCGATTTGATGAGGTGGTGGAGATAGGCGCGGGACACGCCCTGCTGGCAGCTGGGGCAGGGGCATTCGGTATCTAGCACCGCCAGATCCTCGGCGTGGCAGGCGTTCCGGAGGTTGAGCGGCCCGGCGAGGGTGAAGGCCTGGCCGTTGCGGCCCGAGCGGGTGGGCAGCACGCAATCGAACATGTCCACCCCGCGCAGCACGGCGCCGATGATATCATCGGGCTTGCCCACGCCCATCAGATAGCGGGGTGCGGTGTGCGGCAGCTGCGCATCCACCGAATCGAGCACCCCGAACATGGCCTGCTGCCCCTCGCCCACTGCCAGCCCGCCGATGGCATAGCCATCGAAGCCGATTTGCGTGAGCGCTGCCGCCGAGGCCTGGCGCATCTCCGGATCGAGCCCGCCCTGCTGGATGCCGAACAGCGCCGCGCGGCCGGCATGATCGGGCGCGCTGTCGAACGCCGCGCGCGAGCGTTTGGCCCAGCGCATCGAGCGCTGCATGGCGGCCTCCACCTGTTCGCGCGGGGCCGGCAGCGCGATCAGCTCGTCAAACGCCATCACGATATCTGCCCCCAGCAGGCGCTGGATCTCGATCGAGCGTTCCGGGCTCATCATATGCTGGCTGCCATCGAGGTGGCTGGCGAAGCGCACGCCTTCCTCGTTTACCTTGGCCAGCGTGCCGAGGCTCATCACCTGATAGCCGCCCGAATCGGTGAGGATCGGCCGGTCCCAGCCCATGAAGGCGTGGAGGCCGCCCAGCCGCGCAATGCGTTCAGCACCGGGGCGCAGCATGAGGTGATAGGTGTTGCCGAGCAGGATATCGGCACCGGCGGCCCGCACTTCGCTGGCGCGCATGCCTTTTACGGTGGCGGCGGTGCCCACCGGCATGAAGGCAGGCGTGCGGATATCGCCGCGCGCCATGGCGATCCGTCCGGTGCGGGCGGCGCCATCGGTGGCGGCAATCTGGAAATCGAAACGGTGCATGGCCGCGTTATCAGCGCGGTTTCGCGGGCGCACAATCCCTGATACAGCTAGCGCCATGAAGGTGCGGGTCGATCAGCTGCTGGTGGAGCGTGGGCTGGTGGAGAGCCGGGCGCGCGGCCAGGCGCTTATTCTGGCGGGGCTGGTGTTTGCCGGCACCCGCAAGGTGGCCAAGGCGGGCGAGCAGCTGCCGGCCGATGTGGAGCTGGTGGTGAAGGGCCGCGACCACCCCTGGGTTTCGCGCGGCGGGCTGAAGCTGGCGCATGGGCTGGCGCATTTCGGGCTGGACCCGGCCGGGCGCACCGCAATCGATGTCGGCTCCTCCACCGGCGGCTTTACCGATGTGCTGCTCACCGGCGGCGCGGCGCGGGTTTATGCGGTGGACAGCGGCACCAACCAGCTGGCGTGGAAGCTGCGGTCCGACCCGCGTGTGGTGGTGCTGGAGCAGCTTTCGGCAAGGCTGCTCACCACCGCCCATGTGCCGGAGCCGGTGGGGGCGATTGTGTGCGATGCCAGCTTCATCGGCATGGCCAAGGTGCTGGAGGTGCCGCTGGGTTTTGCCGGGCCGGGCGCGTTTCTGGTGGCGCTGGTGAAGCCGCAGTTCGAGGCGGAGCGCGCCGAGATTGGCAAGAACGGGGTGGTGCGCGATGCCGCCGTGCAGGCGCGGGTATGTGCGGCCGCTGCCGATTGGCTGGCAGCACGGCCCGGCTGGCGGGTGCTGGGGCTGGTGGAGAGCCCGGTGCAGGGGCCGGAAGGCAACCGCGAATGGCTGCTGGGCGGCGTGAAGGACGCTGCCAAACCGGAAAGCCAGCCGGATGGGGGTGCCGCCCCGCCGCCGGCTGCGCTATAAAGCGGATGATGAGCGATATACTTGCGATAAACCGGCTGGAAGGTGAGCCAGAGGCGCAGCCGCGCAGTGCGCTGCGGGCAGCGTTGCTGCTGCTGCCGCTGTTGCTGGGGTCGGGCTTTCTGGTGGCCCGGTTTTCGGGTTCGACCGACACCAACTATTGGTACCAGTCGCTGGCGCTGCCGCCCATCCAGCCGCCACCGGCGGCGTTCGGCATTGCGTGGAGCCTGCTCTATGCAATGCTCGCGGTGGCGGCGGCGCTGGTGTGGGCGCAGCCCAAAAGTGCTGTGCGGAGCCGGGCGCTGTGGCTGTTCGGCATCGGCATGGTGATCAATTACAGCTGGTCGCCGCTGTTTTTCCAGGCGCATCTTATCGGGGTGGCGCTGGTGGTGATTGCGGTGATGCTGATGGTGGCGATATGGACCCTGGTTGATTTTGCCGCGGTGTCGCGGCTGGCAGGAGCCATGCTCATTCCCTATATCGCATGGCTGGTATTCGCCGGGCTTTTGAACGCCTGGATATGGCGGATCAATCCGGCCGCCAATGTGCTGCAGATAGGAGTTTAGGCGATGCAGAAGGAAAACAAGCTGTTCGAGGACCTGTCGAAGGTGGCGACTTCTGCGATGGGAACGCTTGCCGGCATGGGCCGCGAAGTGGAAGAGCAGGCCCGGCGCCGGGCGCGCGAATTCGTGGCCGGAGAGGACGCGGTGAGCCGCGACGAATTCGAGGCGGTGAAGGCCAATGCGGCAGCCGCGCGCGAGGCGGTGGAGGTGCTGAAGGCCGAAGTGGCGGCGCTGCGCGCGGCAATTGGCGGGGCGCCAGCTGTAAAAGCGCCTGCAAAAGCAGCTGCGACGCCCCGGAAGCCGCGTACGACTGCGTGATTATCCACAGTTTTATCCGGCCTTTGGGCCGGCAATGCTTGCCGAATCGGCGGCCCGCACTCAGGCTGCCGCCAAGCGAGCGGGAGGGCTGAGTTTATGGGCCTGGTCGAAATCGAACATGGGCCTTCACCGGCCGCGCCGATCGACATGCTGGAGCATGTGTTCGATGCCAATGGCTGGGCCTTTGAGCGGTCTGGCGATGAGGAAATAAGCACCTCCATTACCGGCAGCTGGGCCACCTATGAGCTGCGTGCGCTCTGGCGTGAGGAAGACCGGGTGTTGCAGCTGATCGCCCGTGCCGAGCTGGTGGCGCCCGATGCGCGCCGCGCCGCGGCCTATGAAGCGCTGGGGCTGATCAACGAGCAGCTTTGGATGGGCCATTTCGAGCTCTGGTCTGCCGATGGGGCGATTATTTTCCGCCATGCGACCCTGCTCGATGCGGCCGATGGCGATGCATCGCCCGATCTGACGCTTGGCCAGGCAGAAGTGCTGGTGGAAGCTGCGGTCGAGGAATTCGACCGCTTCTACCCGGTTTTCCAGCTGGTGCTGTTTGCCGACAAGGCACCGGCCGAAGCCATGGCAGCGGCGCTGCTGGAGACGGTTGGCGAGGCATGAGGGCGCTGCAGTGGTGATAGCTTCACCACGCTGGCTGGTTGGCGCCGGCAACATGGGCGGCGCGCTGCTGGGCCGCTGGCTGGCGGCTGGAATAGCGGGCTGGCAGATACTCGACCCGGCGATGCAGACACCGCCCGCCGGCTGTGCGCTGGGCGCCGGCGCTCAGCCGCCGGCGCTGCTGGTGCTGGCGGTGAAGCCGCAGCTTTGGCGGCAGGTGGTGGACGGGCTGGCGGTGCAGGACGGGGCGATTGTCGTGTCGGTGATGGCGGGCGTGCCGATGGCGGCGCTGGCCGAGGCTTTTCCGAACGCCAGCATCGTGCGCGCCATGCCCAACACGCCGGCTGCAATCGGCGCCGGGGTGAGCGGCCTGTGCGGGCCACAGTCTGCCAGGCCGGCGATGGAGGCGCTGTTCGGGGCGGCCGGCAGCGTGCACTGGCTGGAGGCGGAGGCGCAGTTCGATGCGCTGACTGCGGTTTCCGGATCCGGGCCGGCCTATGTGTTCCACTTTATCGAGGCGCTGGCGGCAGCCGGTGAGGCGCAGGGCCTGGCGCCGGCGCTTGCCATGGCGCTGGCGCGGGACACGGTGACCGGCGCCGCCGCACTGGCGGTGGCCGACCCGGCGAGTGCGGAAGCATTGCGGACGCGGGTGACATCGCCCGGCGGCACCACGGCGGCCGGGCTTTCGGTACTGATGCCGGGGCTGCCATCGCTGCTGGCCGCAACCATCGAGGCGGCGGCGCGCCGTTCCCGCGAGCTGGCCGGCTGAGGCGACGCCGGCAGGCTGCCCGGTGCCCGGTTCAGCCCTGCAGGGCGGCGATCATCGGCCGGTCAGCCGCCGGGGTGAGGCCGGTGAGCACGGTCCAGAACCCGGTGACAGCGCTTTGGCCGGCCTCGGCATACGCGGCTGCCATGCGTGCCTCAAGGCTTGCGAACAGCGCTGCTTCAAGCGCCTCGCCGGTGGCGGTGAGGCGCAGCAGGCGCTGGCGCCGGTCTTGCGTGCCGGCAGCGAGCGATACCAGCTTGCGCTCCTGCAGCTCGCCGAGCACCCGGCCGAGCGATTGCTTGGTGATGGCGAGCAGCCGCAGCAGATCGCCCACCGCAAGGCCAGGCTGGCGGGCGATGAAATACAGCGCGCGGTGGTGGGCACGGCCCAGGCCTTCGGTGGCCAGCAGCGTATCCGGCCCTCGCAGCATGGCGGAATAGCCGAAATAGAGAAGCTCGATGCCACGGCGGATCTCATCCTCGCGCAGAAAAAGCGCGGAGGCCGCCGGAACCGGCTTGGAGACAGAATTTGGGACAGTCATGTTGACATATCTTGCACGGTTGCATAGCGAACTGCAACAATATGTCGGCGCGACCGGCAGGTGCAATACAAAGCGGCTGCCCGCCGCGGTATTTGGAGCATGGACATGGTGCCTTTCGACAAGCGGGATGGGTTCATCTGGATGGATGGCGGTCTTGTGCCCTGGGGCGAGGCCAATGTGCATATGCTCACCCATGGGCTGCACTATGCCTCGGCGGTTTTCGAGGGGGCGCGCTGCTACAATGGCACGGTGTTCGCGCTTTCGGAGCATAGCCAGCGGTTGCTCGATTCGGCCGCGCTCATGGGGTTTCCGCTGCCATGGTCACAGGGTGAGATCGATGCCGCGGTGCGCGAAACCTTGGCGGCCAACAATCTGACCAATGCCTATGTGCGCCCCATTGCCTGGCGCGGATCGGAGCAGATGGGTGTTTCGGCGCAGCTGACCAAGCCGCGCCTGGCGGTGGCGGCTTGGGAATGGGGCGCCTATTTTGGCGACGAGGCACTTCGCAAGGGGCTGCGGCTGGGCATCGCCCGGTGGCGGCGGCCGGCGCCTTATACGGCGCCGACCAAGGCGAAAGCGTCCGGGCTCTACATGATCTGCACGATGAGCAAGCATGAGGCCGAGGCGGCTGGCTATAATGATGCGCTGATGCTCGATTGGCGCGGGCAGGTTGCCGAGTCCACGGGTGCCAAGGTGTTCTTTTTGAAGGACGGTGCGCTGCACACGCCGCTGCCGGATTGTTTTCTGGATGGCATCACCCGGCGCACCGTGATGCGGCTGGCCGAGCGGCGGGGTATTTCGATCATCGAGCGGGCGATCTGGCCCGAGGAGCTGGAGAGCTTCGAGCAGGCATTCCTGACCGGAAGTGCAGCCGAAGTGACCCCGCTCGCCGAAATCGGCCCGTGGCGGTTCGAGGTCGGGGCAGTGACGCAGGGGCTGGCCAAGGATTATTCGGACCTTGTGAACGGCCGGCTGAACGCCTGACGGCGGAACGAAGCGGCCGGGCTGGAGCGATTTGCGGCGGGCCGGTAGCCACCGGCGACGAGTTGTGATGCATTGCAGCAACTCGCCGCAGGAAAGTCAGTTTTCAACCGTAGATGCAGGTGATGAGTTCATCATGGCGTAAGGCAGCCGTGATAGACGTTTGATTGAACGGAATTTTTCTTGGATTTTGCAATTATCAGACACGCCGTTGGCGGCCGCCGCATCGGGGAGGCTTTAGCTTTCACCGGGCTGGTCGTGGCGCTTTGGATCGTTCCGGCGATGGTGAGCCAGGGCCAGGACCGGCCGGCTGGTGCGCCTGCCCTGATGCAGCATGTAGATGCGCCGTTGATCGGCCATGATGCGGCTGCAGGGCGCGCGCTGGAAACTGGCGACAAGCTCGCGCTCGATCTTGCCAAGCCGGCAGCTGCGCCGGTGTTGCTCGCCCGTCGCTGAGCCGCCCGTAGCTGGCTATTGCCCCGCTCGGGTCGTTGACCTTGCGCTGCAGCCTGCCTATGCCCTGAGCCGCAGCGGGGGCCATGCCACAAACCAATCGCCTGCGTGATGATCGGGGTATGATGCGGCTGATTACACGTACGAGCCGGGGCCATTTCGCGCAGACGCTGCTTTTGGCGGCGGTGCTTGCCGGCGTTGCAGCAGCCAAGCTCGATGCCCAGACCGTGAACCCCGATGTGCTGCGGCAGGTGCAGGGCCAGCTTGGCGCCGGCGCGCCCCCCGACCAGCTTGATGCGGCCCGCAACCAGCAAGGCGCTCCGCAGGTGCCGCAGGGCCGGGTGGACACCCGCGAGGAGCAGCAGCTGCGCCGCGCCGAAGCCGATGCCCGGCTGGCACGGCTTTACCGCCCCTCTCCGGTAGAGCGCGAATATCGGATGCGGCTGGCGGAGCCGCGGCTGCGCCAGTTCGGCTATGAATTGTTCGAATCCGGCACCGGCGGCTCGGGCGCGCTTACCGGTGCTGTGAGTGATGATTATGTGCTGGGTGTGGGCGATGATCTGGTGATCCAGTTTCAGGGCGCAACCACGGACAGCCGCACGGTGCGGGTGAACCGCGAAGGCTCGGTGGTGGCGGGATCGCTGCCGCCGGTCGCGGCTGCCGGCCGCCCGCTGGGGCAGGTGCGGCGCGACCTGGTGGCCGCGGCCAAGCGCACGCTGCTCGGCACCGATGTGTTTGTGTCGCTGGGCCAGGTGCGCTCGGCCAGCGTGTTCGTGGGTGGCGAGGTTGAGCGGCCGGGCCAGTATAACCTGACCTCCCTTTCCGATGTCGCGGTGGCGCTGGCGCAAGCGGGCGGCGCGCGTCGGAGTGGATCGCTGCGTCAGGTGCGGGTGGTGCGCGGCGGCCGGACGATCTCGGTCGATCTCTATGGGCTGCTGGGCATTGGCGCGCCGCCCTCCGTGCGTTTGCAGGACGGCGACCGGGTGATTGTTCCGGTACTGGGGCCGACTGTGGCGATTGCCGGCAGCGTGGGCCGGCCTGGCATTTACGAGCTTCGCGGCGCGGCTTCGGTGGGGGAATTGATAGATTATGCCGGCGGTGCCGTGCGCCCGCGCGGCAACCGGATCGCGATCAGCCGCATTGCGGCCGATGGCAGCGAGGAATTCATCCGATCGGTAAATGCCAGCACGCAGCTGCTGGCTGGTGACGGTGTGCAGCTGCTCGCCGGCAGTGCGGGCGGAGCCTCGGGCCGGGTGATTTTGCGCGGCCATGTCGATAACCCCGGCGCGCGGGCGCTGGCCAGCGTGCCGACCGTGCAGGCGCTGGTGGGAGACCAGAGCGGGCTGAAGATCGATACCTATCTGCCGTTTGCGCTGCTGGTGCGGCGCGACCCGACGACTGCGGCGCGGCAGTTCGAGCCGGTCAATCTCGGCGAGGCGCTGAGCGGGGTGACCCCGGTGCCGCTGCGCTCGGAAGACCGGCTCTACCTGTTCAGCCGCGAGGATGTGGAGTTCATCAACCGCACGCCGGTGCGCCGGGTGGTGCTCGGCCAGCCCAATTCGCTCACCGAATGCGTGTCGCTCGACCGGCTGGAGGCACTGGTGCGCGACAGCCAGACGGCGCGGTTCAACGTGGTCACCCGCTCGGCATTTCTGGTGGAGCGCGGCGGGCGCACCGAAGTGGCAGCCGCCGGCGGCAACCTTGCCGCCTCCAGCCGCAATAGCGAAGCGAGCCTGCGGACCGGCGAGGATCTTTCAGGGTTGCGCAGCCGCGCGGTGCAGCCTTCTGCCGCGCGCGCCGGGCAGGCTGTGGAACAGGGCCAGGCAGATGGCAACGATGGCACCGGGCCGGACGAGGCGCCGCTGCGTTCCCGCTGCCCGGCGGTGTTTGAGGAGGAGCCCGACCTGCTGCCGGTGCTTATCGAAAATGCGGTAGCGGTGGGAGGTGCTGTGCGGCGGCCTGGTGCCTATCCGGTGGCGGGGGCGGTGAACGCCGCCACGCTGGCGGCGGTGGCCGAGGGCGTGCTCGACAGCGCCACCGACCTGTCGCTCGATATTGCGCGCGGTGAGAACGGCGAAGTGGTGCAGGAGCGGGTGATGCAGGCCGACCGGCCGGGCCTGCTGGCGCGGACGGTGTTGCGGTCCGGCGATGATGTGCGGTTCAACGCGGCACAGCCGCAGTTCGAGGCGGGTGCCGTGTTGCTTTCGGGCGAATTCAACCGGCCCGGCCTCTATTCGATTCGCAAGGGCGAGACTTTGGCGCAGCTGACCGACCGCGCCGGTGGCCTGTCTTCGCTCGCCTATCCCTATGGCGCCATATTCACCCGCCGATCGGTGAAGGAGCTGCAGCAGGAGGGGCTGCGGCGGACCACCCGCGAGCTGACCACGGCGCTGCTCTCGGTTTCCGCCCGGTCGCGCGATTCCTCGGGCGGCAGCATTGTGGCCGGGCAGCAGCTTATCGAACAGCTTGGCAGCATAGAGGCGCCGGGCCGGGTGGTGGTGGAATCCGACCCGCGGGTGCTGCAGCTGCGCCCCGACCTCGATACCGTGCTGGAGAGCGGGGATGCGGTGGTGATGCCCAAAAAGCCCAATTTCGTGCTGGCGCTGGGCGATGTCATCAACCCCGGTGCGCTGCAATTTGTGGCCGGCAAATCGGTGGAGGCCTATCTGAACGAGGCGGGCGGCACCCAGTCCACCGCCGACAAGAACAGGATTTTCATCGTGCTGCCCGATGGCACCTCGCAGCCGCTGCGTGGGCGGGGCTGGGGGCGGAGCTATTCGGGCGTGGTGCCGCCGGGCTCCACCATCATCGTGCCCAAGAATATCGACCCGCTCTACAAGCTCGATCTGGCGCGTGACATAACCTCGATCGTGACCGGGCTGCTGACCTCGGTTGCAACGGTGGCGCTGCTGGCGACCCAATAGGGCACGCTTGCCAGAGGCTATATCTGGCCGGTGTTGACGATCGGCTGGGCTTCCCGTTCGCCACAGAGCACGACCATCAGGTTGGAGACCATGGCGGCGCGGCGGTCGTCGTCCAGTTCCACCACCTTGCGGTGGCTCAGTTGTTCGAGCGCCATTTCCACCATCGAGACTGCGCCCAGCACCAGCGTTTCGCGCGCTGCCACCACGGCGGCCGCTTGCTGGCGGCGCAGCATGGCGCCGGCGATTTCGGGCGCATAGGCAAGGTGGGTGAAGCCGCATTCATCGACCGTGATGCCAGCGACCGCCAGCCGCTCGATGAGGGCTGTGCGTAGTTCGCCGCTCACCCGTTCGTGGTCACCGCGGAGCGTCACTTCCTTGTGCTCGAAATCATCATAGGGGTAGCGCGAGCCGATGGTGCGCACCGCCACTTCCACCTGCGCCGCCACAAAGGCCGCGTAATTTTCCACATCGAACAGCGCCTGGGCGGTATCGGTGATGCGCCAGACCAGCTGGGCGGCGATTTCGATGGGGTTGCCGCGGCTGTCGTTCACCTTCAGCTGCTGGCTGATGAGGTTGTGCGCCCGGCACGATACCTTGGTGCGGGCATACCAGGGCCAGGTCCAGCGCAGGCCGGCACCGCGATCGGTGCCGCGATAATCGCCGAACAGGGTTAGCGCCGCTGCTTCATTGGGTTGCAGCTTGTAGAAGCCGAGCAGCAGGAAAAAGGCGAGGAGCAGGCAGACCGGCACGGTGAGCAGCAGCACAGGATCGCCGCCGCTGCCGACAAGGCTCATGACCGATAGCAACAGGCTGGTCAGGAGCACGATGAGCGCTGGAAAGCCGCTGTTGCCGGCGCCGGGCTGTTCCCGGCTCGGCTGGCTGGCGGCGCTGCTCACGGCAGTTCGTCAGGCGCGGGTGCGGGTGGCGGCGCCACTGGCGGCTCGGCGTTACTACGCTCCCCGCGTTTCCAGACGTTGGCCGGGTCCTTCACGAACAGGCGCACCACCCAGGCGAGGAAGGCGAGGTTGAGCAAAAGGACAATGGCGATACCGATCATGCCCGTATCCTAGCCGCGCCAAGCCCGGCGGGGAAGCGGTGTCAGGCGAAGCGATTGTCGCGCGGAAAGCCGGTTGGTGGCAGCCGCCCGGCCGAGCCGCGCGCACCTTGCCAGAAGCCGAGATCTGCCTCGGTGCGGGTGCGCGCACCGCTGCCGCCCATCGGCCAGCTCAGCCCTTCTGCCATCACGAAACTGCGGATATCGGCCAGCCCGCCATCCTTGAAGCGCTGGAGAGTGACGCCCTGTCCGCGCGCCATCACCGGCATGTCGGCGAGCGGGAACACCAGCAGCTTCCGGTTGTCGCCGATCACCGCCACCATGTCTTCGCCTTCGGCAACCGCGCGCACCCGCGCCAGCGTGGCGCCGGGGCGGGGCAGCATCACCTGCCGGCCCTTGCGGGTTTCGGCCAGCACATCGGCGCCTTCCACAATGAAGCCGCGCCCATCGCTGCTGGCCAGCAGCAGCCGGGCGTCTGCGCGCCACAGGCCGAGCGTGACCACCTCGACACCCTCGGCCAGATCGATCATCAGCCGCAAAGGTTCGCCGAAGCCGCGACCGCCGGGCAGCTTTTCAGGGTTCAGGGTGTAAAAGCGGCCATCGGACGCTGCCAGCATCAGCCGGTCGGTGTTCTGGGCATGAAAGGCGAAAGACGGGCCGTCGCCCTCCTTGAAGCGCAGCGCATCGGCGGACGCGAGGTCGATATGGCCTTTCAAGGCGCGCACCCAGCCCTTTTCACTGGCGATGACGGTGAGCGGCTCGCGCTCGATCATCGCTTCCAGCGGCACATTGCGAAGCTCGGGCACCAGGCCGAGGCTGGTTCGCCTGCGGCCGAGCGGCGTATCGGGGCCATATTCGGCGCGCAGCGCCTCCAGCCGCGCGGTGAGCTGGCGGGTGGCTTCGGCGGGGGTGGCGAGCAGGTGCCGCAGATCCTTGGCTTCGGCCGTGAGAGCCTTGTTTTCGCGGGTGATTTCCAGCTCGTCCAGCTTGCGGAGCGAGCGCAGCCGCATGTTGAGGATGGCATCGGCCTGCACCGGTGTGAGATCGAAGGCGGCCATCAGCTCGGCCTTGGCATCATCGGCTTCGCGGATGATGCGGATGACTTCATCGAGGTTCAGATAGGCCTTGATGAGCCCGCCCAGCACCTCCAGCCGTGCCTCGATACGCCCCAGCCGGAACCGGGCGCGGGCGAGCAGCACCTCGCGCTGGTGGATGAGCCACTTCGACAACAGCTGGCCCAGCGACAGCACACCGGGCCGGCCATGGTCGAGCACGTTCATGTTCAGCGATATGCGGCTTTCGAGGTCGGTCTGGCGGAACAGGCTTTCCATCAGCAGCTCAGGGTCCACGGTGCGGGCGCGCGGCGTGATGATGATCCGCAGCTTCTCGTCCGAATGGTCATCAAGGTCGGCGACCAGCGGCAGCTTGCGGTCTGCCAGCAGCGTGGCCAGCGTTTCGATGAGCTTGCCCTTGACCAGCTGGTAGGGGATTTCGCTGATCTCGATGTGCCAGCTGCCGCCCTTCTCCTCCACCTTGTGCCAGCGGGCGCGCAGCCGGAAGCTGCCGCGCCCGGTGGCATAGGCTTGGGCGATGCTGGCTTCAGGCTCCACCAGAATGCCGCCGGTGGGAAAATCCGGGCCTTTCACATGCTCGAGCAGCCGTGCCTCGGGCAGGTCCGGCTCGGCCAGCAGCGCAAGGGCTGCCCCCAGCACCTCGGCCACATTATGCGGCGGGATGGAGGTTGCCATGCCGACAGCGATTCCGCTGGCGCCGTTGGCGAGCAGGTTGGGGAAGGCGCCGGGCAGGACGAGGGGTTCGGATTC